>JAYULE010000069.1:0-15026 GCA_043763845.1 Sphingobacteriales bacterium | reverse complement strand
ATAGGTTTAGATACAAGCTACAAAACATTAATTTATTTATTTTTACACCCCTACCCAATCAATACCTTTTTTTAGCATGGCTAAAGTTTTTTCTTCTTCCGAATTTTCTTTTGCTTTATAGTTATACACCCAAGCTGCCATTGGTGGCATACTCATTAATATCGATTCTATGCGACCATCGGTTTCTAAACCAAACTTTGTACCCGAATCGTAAACCAAATTAAACTCTGCATATCGGCTACGGCGTTGGAATTGCCATTGTTTTTGTTCTGGGGTAAAAGGTGAGTTTCGGGTTTCTTTAACTAGGTTTTGGTAAATTGGGATGAAAGAATTGCCAATAGCTTTAGAGAATTCAAAAATCTGAACCCAACTCAAATCGGTATTTTCGGGAGTTAGTCTATCATAAAAAATGCCACCAATTCCTCTGGTTTCGTGGCGATGTTTTATATAAAAATAATCATCGGCCCAAGCCTTAAATTTGTTGTAAAAAGTTTGGTGATGTGCATTGCAAACCATTTGTAGGTGTTTATGAAAGTTGCTGGCATCCTCGTTTATAACATAGTGTGGGGTAACATCTATTCCGCCGCCAAACCAACGTAAATCTTGCTCGGCATTTTTCATCTCAAAGTACCTAATATTCATGTGTATAATGGGCACCCAAGGATTGTGGGGGTGTAAAACTATGGAAATACCAGTAGCAAAAAAATCATCATTTTGGGTATTAAATTGTTTTTTTACAGCCTCTGGGAGTTTACCATGCACTGCCGAAAAATTTACACCACCTTTTTCTATCAAGTTTCCGTTTTGTAAAACTCTGGTACAACCGCCGCCACCGCCCGTACGTTCCCAATTTTCTTCCTCAAAAACCGCAACACCATCTAAACTTTGTAAACTTTGGCAAACTTGGTTTTGTATTTGTTGGTATTGTGTGGCTATGGTGTTTTTATCTAACATTTTAAATGCTATTTTATGATCAATGTTTTTTGTTTTTAAAGACTTCGAAATCTATTGGTATAAATATATAACGTTTCAAATTTTAAAGGATATTTACTCTTTAAAAATACAAATCTAAAAATCTCTCTCTACTTGTTTTTGATATATTAGCAGAGAAAAAAACTAAGATTTTATAAACTGATTAAAGCTTACCATTGTAATTTTTTTAAATATAATCTTACCTTTTAATTTACTCATGCAAGCCACATTCTTTTTTATCAGCATCTTCCCACCACCAACGGCCTGCTCTAAAATCTTCGCCTTCGGCTACAGCTCGGGTGCAAGGCTGGCAACCAATGCTTGGGAAACCTCTATCGTGTAGGGGGTTATATGGAATATTGTGTAGTTTAACATATGCTTTAACTTCATCAAAAGTCCAATTAAAAATGGGGTGTATTTTTACCAGTTGGTGCGCCTCATCCCACTCTACCCAATCCATATCTTCTCGGTTTGCCGATTGCTCGGCTCGTATGCCTGTAATCCAAATTTTAGCACCTAGTAAAGCTCGGTTTAAAGGCTCAACTTTTCTAATTCCGCAGCATTCTTTACGGTTTTCTACCGATTCATAAAAACTGCTTGGCCCTTTTAAACTAAGCATATTTTCTAAGGCTACTTTATCGGGAAAATAAACCTGAATAGGTTTATTGTAGGTTTCTAAAGTGCGTTGCCAAACATAATAAGTTTCGGAAAACATACGCCCAGTTTCTAAAGTAAAAACTTTTACGGGTAGGTTTTGGGTAAAAATCATCTGCGTAAGCACCTGATCTTCCCACCCAAAACTGGTAGAAAAAACTATATTTTCTTTATACGTTTCTGCTATTAAAGCCAAAACTTGTGCTGGATTTAAACCTTTAATTAGGCTTTTTATTTCTTCGGCTTTATTCATAATTTTTTGTGTTTGCAAGCCTTCGCTCAAAAGCGAAGTCCTCCTTTTTCTTAAATGCCCGCGGTGGTGCGTGTTCCCCACGCAACACATTATTTTTTGTTTTGCGAATATACGGACCTCAGTAAATTCGGGTAAACCATTAAAATGGTTTGGTCTCGTTTTATTTGGTAACCCACGGTTGAAACCTTGGCTTGTTTTTTTTTTAATATTTATTAGGAAGCTTTCCCTCCAAAGCGAAATCTTCCTTTTTCGTAAATGCCCACCGTAATGCTTGTCCCCCACGCAACACATTATTTTTTGTTTTGCGAATATAGGAATCAGTAAATATAGGTAAACCATTAAAATGGTTTGGTCTCGTTTTATTTGGTAACCCACGGTTGAAACCGTGGGTTGTTTTTTTTTAATTTTTATTAGGAAGCTTTCCCTCAAAAGCGAAGTCTTCCTTTTTCGTAAATGCCCCTCGTGATGCGTGTCTCCCACGCAACACATTATTTTTTGTTTTGCGAATATAGGAATCAGTAAATATAGGTAAACCATTAAAATGGTTTGATCTCGTTTTATTTGGTAACCCACGGTTGAAACCGTGGGTTGTTTTTTTGATTTTTATTAGGAAGCTTTCCCTCAAAAGCGAAGTCTTTCAGTTTAGTAAACCTACGTCACAGTCGGTGTCCCTATTATGATGTGTTGGTTGTCCACTCGCAACATCATGTTTTTTGTTTCGTGAAAACCTTAAAGATTCTTCGCTATGCTCAGAATAAAAAGGTTATCCCATTATTTTAAGCCCAAAAGTAATTATGCTTTTTAAGCTCACTAAAATTACAATAATACCCACCGCCATCATTATGGTTTTTGCCGATATACGGTTTGATACCTTTGCTGCAATAGGTGCTGCTATGGCACTTCCCATTACTAAACCTGCAACTGCGCTCCAATTTAGGGTATTTAGCATGGCAATAAAAGTAAGCGAACTAGTTAAGGATATAAAAAACCTACTTAGTTTTACAGTTCCTAAAGATGTACGAGCATTACGGCCACCCGCAATTAAGCTAGATAATACAATTGAACCCCAACCGCCGCCACCTACGGCATCTATTAACCCACCAAAAAAACCTAAGGGTCGTATTTTAGTGATTTTGTTATTTACGGTTTTATCACGTTTAAACGGATTAAATGCTTTTGATAAAATTAAAATACCTAAACTAAGCGTATAAAATGATATTAAAGGCTTGGTGTACATACTATAATGCTCTAACGATGATAGCAAATAAGCACCCAAAACTGCACCAATAATTCCTGGAATTACCAATAATTTAAATAGCTTTTTGTTGATATTACCCATTCGGTGGTGCATCCAACCAGCTATGCCACAGCTTAAAATTTCGGAAATATGAACTGCTGTACTTGCCGATGCTGGCGGTATACCCATTGATAAAGAAAACGTAGTTGAGGTAACCCCATACGACATTCCTATAGCCCCATCAACCATTGCAAAAACAAAACCTGCTGCTAAAAAGTAATAAAAATAGGAATCTAAATTTATTAAATAAGTTTGAAAAGCGGGTTCTTTGTTCCATAAAAAGGCAAAAGTTATGGCTACAGATAATATACCAATTCCCCACAATATTAGGCTAAGGTATTTAAACGACTGTTTCTTAAACACTTTTTCCTCTACCAAACCAGCGGTGGCTTCGTTCATTTTTTTGAGTTTAAAAGCAAAATCCCCTTTAAGAGTGTTTCGCAATTGGCTCATTTGGTTTAGGGTTTCATCAATCTCGTCGGGTATGTTTTCACTTAAAACTTGTTTTAACCTTTTAGCTACAGTAGGCGATTTTCCGTTGGTTGATATAGCAATTTTTAGATTTCCTTTTTTAACAATAGAGCCTAAATAAAAATCGCATAATTCTGGCGTATCGGCAACGTTTACCAAAATGCCCTTTTCATTTGCTATTTTACGTATATTTTGGTGCAATTTTTTATTATCAGTTGCTAAAACCAATAATTGTATGCCGTTTAAATCGCTTTCTTTAAACTTTCGTTCTTCTAATTTAACTTTGGGATAGTTGCTAATAAGCTGGTGAACAGTACCCAACACCATATCGGCTACAACCAAAATTTTTGCATCGGGGCTGTTGTACAACATTGCCTCCAGTTTTTCTAATCCTACATTGCCCGCACCAACTAATAAGGTATTAAAGTTTTGTAACTTCAAAAATATCGGAAAAAGTTCGTTGCCTTTATCAACCGTTTCTATTTCGTTGTTTGTAGTTTCCACCTTAATTGTTTTAAACCAACTCGGCTTTGCTACGGTAATTTTTCACTTGCTCTAAAAAATCAGTTGCGTTAATAACATACTGGTTAGCAAACGCTTCTGTTGGTTCGTTTTTGTTAATTTGCAAAATAAAATCTTCAAAACTATCAAAACCTAATAACTGAAATTCGTTTGCAAAATTGCTGTCAAAATCTTTGATAATACCAGTTTGTGTGCTGCAACTTATCCCTTTATCTAACAATAAGGCTTTCGCCGAGCTTATTAAAGTGCTGTATGCGTGATATATGGCATCGGCGAAAGCCAAATTATGTAAAGCTTCGTTTGCCCAAGCCAATTTTTCATCGGCTTCTAACAATAAAGTAGCAATTAAGTCAATTACCACACCGGCACATTCGCCAACACCAATTGCGGTGGCAAAACTTTCTTCGTGTCCCCAATCTACAAAATCGGCATCGGTTAAAGTAGTTTGGTCGGCAATAGGTTTTAGTAAATGGTAAAAATAATCTTTACCCAATTCGTCGTAATAATGATGAAACGAGTTGTAAGTATCCGCTTTAAGTTTATAATCGTTTAAAATAGCTCTTAAAACCTGTGGGGCTCTTTTCGAAGGAACTTTAACCACTTTATCGGCAGCCCTACCTTCGCCATTACCCACAATTCCGCCACCTAATAGCACTTGTACAGCTGGCATCACTTTACCATCTACCTTCATGCTACTTCCGTGGAAACCTAAGTGAGCCAAACCGTGTTGGCCGCATGAGTTCATACAACCGCTAATTTTTATCTTAATTTCTTTATCGTAAATAAACTCTTGGTATTCGTTAACTACCACACTTTCGAGCACTCGGCTTAACTCCATACTGTTAGATATTCCTAAATTACAGGTATCGGTACCGGGGCAAGTGGTAACATCGGCAACGCTATCAAAGCCTGGATTTGCCAAACCTAAACTATCTAAAGCTAAATATAAATGTGGTAGGTTTTCTTTAGGTACATACTTTAACAACAAGCCTTGGTTTATGGTAATTCTTATCTCATCGGCAATTAAATTTTTAACCGCATCTACAAATTGTCGAGCTTGTGAAGTAGGAATATCGCCAGTTTGCACTTTCACATATACGCCGTAAAAGCCGCTCTGTTTTTGCTCAAACACGTTAGTATCTAACCATTGTTGATATTGCAATTGGTTGGCTATGTTTGGGTTTGGATTTAAATTTTCTCCCTTAGCGGGGATGCTTGGCTGGGCTAAAGCGGTTCTATCAATTGCAAATTTTTGGTTTTTTATGGCCGTTTTTTCTTCGGCTACTAAACGCAAAACCTCATCAATACCTAATTTATTTACTAAAAATTTTAAGCGGGCTTTGTTACGATTGCTACGTTCGCCATGGCGGTCAAAAACTCTTAAAACAGCTTCGGTAAAAGGTATAATCTCGTCTTCGTGTAAAAAATCGTTTACGGCGTGTGCTAATGATGGTTGTGCACCTAAACCGCCACCTAACATTACTTTAAAGCCCCTCACCTCTTGTCCGTTTTCGGTTTTTACTTTTGGGATAAAACCTAAATCGTGAATAAACGAAAAAGCGGTATCAGCATCGCTGCTCGAGAATGAAATTTTTATTTTGCGCCCCATTTCTTGGCAAACTGGGTTACGCAAAAAGTAGACAAACATTGCTTGTGCGTAAGGCGATACATCGAAAGGTTCTTCAGGGTCTATTCCTGCCGTTGGCGATGAAGTAATATTACGTACAGTATTTCCGCAAGCTTCACGAAGAGTAATTTCGTCTTTTTCAAGTTCTGCCCATAATTGTGGCGTTCTATGCAAGCTAACATAGTGTATTTGAATATCTTGACGAGTAGTTAAATGTAAGTTACTAGATGCGTACTCGTCCGATACATCGGCAATTTTCAATAATTGTTTAAAAGTAATTTTACCGAAGGGTAATTTTATGCGCACCATTTGTACGCCGTGTTGGCGTTGTCCATATACGCCTCGGGCTAAACGTAAACTTCTAAACTTTTCGTCGTGTATTTTACCATCTTTAAAATCTCTAATTTTTTGTTCGAGATCTATAATGTCTTTTTCTACTACGGCGTTCTCTAATTCGGTTCTAAAACTATGCATAACTTTTAATAAAAAACCTCTTCGGCTAACGCCGGAGAGGCTTAACTAACACACTAACATAACATTATGGTTTCACTTTTTAGCTTATTTGTAGCGTACAAGCCACATATAAATTAATTGTATTTGAACACTAAAGAAAACCATTTCAATTACGTTACAAATATATTAATGTATATAGATTTTATAGTCTTTATTTAAAAATAAATGTTAGAATTTTTTGGCTTAAATTATTTTGACAAAATAAACTCCTGTCTTAGTACAGGTGTATCTTCGCATATTTTGTTAAACTCTTTAACAGTATCAAATTTTAGTTGTTCTACAATTTTATATTCGTAAAAAACTTTAAAACTATCATTTTTAAACACCCAAGGCTCCACCGAAATTTCATGATTTTCTTTATAAAAAGTTTGACTCATTTCTCCATCCGGACTTTTAGATATTTCCATCTTCCTTCCTTCAGCTTGTATTTTATCCATACAAATAAGTAGCGAAAATGCATCACACCATTCTACAAACCTATATAAACGTTCAGCATAATTTTTATCAATTTTTAAGTCTTTAAGGATTTTTTTTCGATTTTTTTCTTGTACTTCCAAAAAAGCATCTCTACTTTTATCTTTAATATTGCTTGAACCACCAAATATAAAATTTATGTGCAAAGAAGTTAACAATGCATTTAATTGGCTTTTTGAAGTAGCAATTTCCATAACATTAAATTGTTGCGTTAAGTCTGTTTTTTTTGATCCATCACTAACTTTAAAATGCCTTGGCGCACCAGCATCGGTAAGATTTACACTTTGTAGAGTTTCTGAAACACCATCATCATGCTCGGCAATAGCAATCAGTGTTGGAACCATAATATCATTTGGCAAACTTATATCATATTGATATGCTAACATGGCGGCTAAAAGACCATGAGATCGTTGGTTTATAATTTTCCAACCTTTTTGGTGAGAGGTAATAATCATTATAAAAATTATTTGAGACTAGGATGATTAAGTGGTGGTTTTTATCAACTAAATTGTTTCAAAAATTGTTCCATTCTACCCAAAAATAATTAAATAATAATTGATTTGTAAATTAGGTTACATAATTATAGAACTAAAAAATTTACAATTTTATTTAGTTTAAAGTAAAATATTTACATTCATGGCTAACGAATTTTAAAAAATGTAAAATTAATTTCTTAAAAAATTATCATTATTTACAACGTTCTGTCACTCATAACGAAGTGAAGAGTCTCATAAAAGGTGTTCTTGAGACTTTTTGTTGCACTCACTGAGTGAAAAAAGCACATATATTTTTGTTATTAAGATTGAAGCTAAGTATCTCATAATATAAATTAAAATATGTACCAAAATTTTAAATGCGTTAGCCCTGTATTTACAAAGTAAATATTTACTGATAACTAAATAATTTTTTATTCCTTAACACATTACCAAAGTTTGCACCCTATCTGGCCCTACCGATAAATATTTAATTGGTACCCCTAATTCGGCTTCTAAATAATCTATATAGTTTTGTAATTTATTAGGTACTTCGTTCGGTTGTCTAATACCAGTTAAATCGTTATGCCAACCGTCTATTTCTTTGTAAATGGGTTCGGGTTTTATAGAACAGATATCGTAAGGCATATAATCAATTACTTCGCCATCGTAATTGTAATGGGTACAAGCGTAAATTTTTTCGAAACCACTTAAAACATCGGCTTTTGTCATTACCAATTGCGTTACACCGTTTAGCATAATGGCATATTTTAGGGCAGGTAAATCTATCCAACCGCAACGTCGAGGGCGGCCTGTGGTAGCACCAAATTCGTGACCAATTTTACGCAATTCTTCGCCAGTTTCGTTTTCTAATTCGGTTGGGAAAGGGCCACTACCTACACGAGTGCAATAGGCTTTAAAAATGCCAATTACTTCGCCAATTTTGTTTGGTGCAATGCCTAAACCTGTACAAGCACCAGCCGTGGTGGTATTTGATGAGGTTACAAACGGGTAGGACCCAAAATCAATATCTAACATGGTACCTTGTGCACCTTCGGCTAAAACCGATTTTCCATCTTTTAAATATTGGTTAACAATATGTTCGCTATCTACAAAAGGGAATTGTTTTAACAGTTCTAAAGCATCAAAAAAAGCGGCTTCACGTTCGCCAAAATCTTCTATTTCGCCATAGTTGCTAAGAATTGATTTATGTTTTTCTACTAGCTTGTTGTATTTATCTTTAAAATCGGGTAGGTTTATATCACCAACACGCAACCCATTGCGCCCAGTTTTATCCATATAAGTTGGGCCAATACCTTTAAGAGTTGAACCAATTTTGCTATCACCCATTTTTTTCTCGGATGATGCATCTAACAATTGGTGAGTAGGTAAAATTAAATGTGCTTTACGAGCAATAAGTAGATTTTTTTTGGCTAACAAATCAACACCGGCTAGTTTTAATTTTTCTATTTCTTTTTTTAAGATAATAGGGTCTATAACTACGCCGTTACCAATAAGGTTCATGGTATTTTCTTCGAAAATACCCGATGGTATAGTGTTTAGCACAAACTTTTTACCATCAAACTCTAAAGTATGGCCAGCATTTGGGCCACCTTGAAAACGGGCAATTAAATCGTATTTTGGAGCCAGTACATCAACAATTTTCCCTTTTCCTTCATCGCCCCATTGGAGGCCTAATAGTACATCAACAGTCATTATTTTTAATCTTTTTGGGTATTTAAACGGCTAAACTAATACTCTTGTTTAGTTTAACGTCTATTTATTTTAAGTTTTTAATTATTAAATTAATTTGTGATGTTTTTACTACTCACAATAATAACCTAATGGTTTTTTTTTAATTAAACTAAGTTGATTTTTGTTTGTTGAAAAGATACTGAATAACAATAACAAAAAAACCAAGTACATTTACAGTTGTAGTTGCTAATAATGCTATTAAAACACTATTAGATAGGTATAAACATTTTAATCCTACCAGTATTAAAATAATAATTACACACAACAACCAGCCACTAGTTATTAAAAATATCCTATGCGAATATTTTCGTCTTGCTTGTAAATTTTGAACAAAATTGTTTAGTGCAGCCTCATCAAATCTTTCTTTGTAAATAGATTGAGTAGCAATAGAGGTATCTGCATCGGCTAAAGATGGAGATACATCAATACTATTTGTTAAGTTTTCTATTAAGACTTCATCCATACTTTAAGGTTTTTTAACCAAAAAATCCTTAAAATAATCTTGCATATATTTGTCTGGAATTACCTCTAATTTTTCTTTTTTAGCCAAAAACCACGGCGAACCTTCAATATGAGTCCAGTTTGATAATTTAATTGCAGTGATAGTTTTGGCAATTTTCCAAGCATCGTTAAATGATTGATTAGATTTTTCGTCTAAATCAATTTCTGAAATGTAGTTACCAAAAGCATTAATTGTAATGTTGCTATTACCAAAAAATTTATAGGTATGATATACGGATGATACCACAGGGCCATAAGGCCAAGCTTCAAAGTGTTCGTTAATAAGCGGTTGGTTGTTTATGGCTAAATTTATACCATTGGCAATGTAAATTAGTTTTTGTAACTTCATGTGCGTAAAGTATGATTTTTCTTTGATGGATAAATCAACAAACTTATTGGCTATTATAGTTCCATTATACATAATATTATAAATTATACAAAGTTAAAATTACTAAAATAATTAGTTAAATTATAAAAAAAAATAAATTATTTTTATTTTTTTGCAAAATGTTTAGGTATTCTTAAATCGGCGAAAGCCTAATAATGTATATTTAATTTTTAATTTCTCGGGTTTCACAATGGCCAGCTTGTAACCTGGTGCAGTTGCCGTATAAATTTAGCGAGTGGTGTTGGATGTTGAATTTTAATAAATCGCCCATCATTGATTGTATTTGTTGTACCCTTGGGTCGCAAAATTCCACTACTTTTCCACAATCGAGGCAAATAATATGGTCGTGTTGTTTGTACCCATACGATTTTTCGAACTGTGCCATATTTTTACCAAACTGGTGCTTGGTTACCAAATCGCAAGCTAAAAGTAACTCTAGTGTGTTGTATACGGTAGCTCGGCTAACACGGTACTTTTTATTTTTCATGTGGATATAGAGCATTTCTACATCAAAATGATCGGTTCGCGAATAAATTTCTTCCAGTATAGCAAAGCGTTCGGGTGTTTTCCGTAGGTTTTTATTTTCGAGGTAACTCTCAAATATTTTTTTAACCATATCAATGGTTTGCTGTACGTTCATATTTTTTGCAAAGGTATAAAGGTATTAAAATTTACAAAAACACCACTTGTTTTATCACGCACTTTTAAAATTAATTTTCTCGTTTTCCGAATCAAACCTTGTAATATCAATAATACCTTTAACTTGTTTTAGTTTCGCAATTAAATCTTCTAAATGCTGGGTATTGTTCACATAAACCATTATAGAGCCACTAAAAATACCTTCATCGCTATCAACAGTTATGCTGCGCATATTTACCTTAAAATCGTTCGATATAATTTGGGTAAGGTTGTTTATTAAGCCAACCTCGTCAATACCAGTTATTTGCAAGCCAGTTAAAAAAGCCAATTGTTTTTGGCTAGTCCATTTTGCTTTTATAATTCGGTAGCCAAAGCTCGACATTAGTTTGGTTGCATTAGGGCAATTGGTACGGTGTATTTTAATGCCTTCGCTTACGGTTACAAAGCCAAAAACATCGTCGCCAGGTATAGGGTTGCAACAGCTTGATAGTTTGTAATCTATTTTCTGCAAATCTTCGCCAATTAATAAAATATCGCTGTCTTTGGTTTTTACTTGCTTTATTAGCGATTGTATGTTCTCGTTATCGGTACTTTGTTGTGGTTTTTGTTCTATAATTTTTTCGGATGCTACGTAATCTTTAAGGTCTTTAACATCTATTAAACCTTTGGCTACGTTGTAAAATAAATCTTGGGTTGATTGTAGCTTAAAATAGTACGATAGTTTTAAAATATTATCGGAATTGTAAGTAATTTTTAGTGATTTTAGTTTTCGTTCTAAAATTTCTTTTCCATCGTCGGCAATTTTGCGTTTTTCTTCTTTTAACGATGATTTTATTTTTGCTTTAGCTTTTGCAGTAACTACATAATTTAGCCAATCTTCTTTTGGGGTTTGTTTGGTTGAGGTGATAATTTCTACCTGATCGCCGTTTTGTAACTTGTACGATAGCGGCACCAATTTGTGGTTTACTTTTGCGCCAATACATTTTGCGCCCACATCCGAGTGTATTTCGAACGCAAAATCTAGTGCGGTAGCTTCCACAGGTAACTGCATTAAATCGCCCTTTGGGGTAAAAATAAAAATTTCGTCCGAGAAAAGATTGAGCTTAAAATCATCTAAAAAATCTAACGCATTGGCTTCGGGGTTGCTTAACAACTCTCGCACTTTGGTAACCCATTGGTCTAGGCCACTATCGGTTGATGATTCCTTGTATTTCCAATGTGCTGCAAAACCCTTTTCGGCAATTTCATTCATCCGCTGCGAGCGTATTTGCACCTCAACCCACTGGCCTTTTGGCCCCATAACAGTGGTGTGTAACGATTCGTAACCGTTTGCTTTAGGCGATGATATCCAATCTCTTAACCTATCGGGATTTGGGCGGTATAAATCGGTAACAATTGAATATGCTTTCCACGATTCGGATTTTTCTAACTCCGCATTACAAATTAAAATTATGCGTATGGCAAATAAATCGTACACCTCTTCAAACGGTATACCTTTTTTTTTCATCTTTGTCCATATAGAGTGTATGGATTTTGGCCTGCCCAAAACTTGAGCTTCTAAACCTTGGCCACTTAAAATTTTAGTTATTGGACCAATAAATTCTTTTATAAAATGCTCACGTTCGGCTTTTTTCTCGTTAAGTTTTAGGGCAATAAACTTGTAGGTTTCGGGCTCCATATACTTCATCGATAAATCTTCCAACTCCGATTTTATGCTGTACAAACCTAACCTATGCGCCAACGGAGCATACAAATACACAGTTTCCGAGCATATTTTAAGTTGCTTATCCCTAGGCATAAACTCCATTGTACGCATATTGTGTAGCCTATCGGCTAGTTTTATTAAAATTACCCGTACATCATCGGCTAGGGTAAGCAGCATTTTTCTAAAGTTTTCGGCCTGCATGCTGCTGTTGGCATCAAACACACCCGAAATTTTAGTTAAGCCATCAATAATTTTAGCTACTTTTTTGCCAAACTGGTGTTCAATATCTTCTAATGTTATATCGGTATCCTCTACAACATCATGTAAAAGTGCACAAACAATAGAGGTAGGTCCTAAACCAATTTCTTCGGCAGCAATTTGTGCCACCGCAATAGGGTGATAAATGTACGGTTCGCCCGATTTACGGCGCATATCTTTATGGCTTTCAACCGCCATATCAAACGCCAAGCGTATTAAAGCCTTATCGCCCTTTTTAAGGGTTGATTTACAAGCCCGTAACAAAGCCCGGTATCTTTTTAAAATTTCGTTCTTTTCAACCTCAATATCTATAATGTAATCTTTCATTTGTATGTTTGTAGCCAATTAAAATAACAATATATTTGTTTATTGGGTTAATTAAAGCGTGGAAGGTAATTAATAAGCAATAAACATGAATATAAAAATATGAAATTTAAAGTTTTTTTATCTGTTGTTTATATATTGTTTTTGTCACATTTTGCTTTTGCACAGCAAATGGCTACCATAACTATTGGTAAAAACGATACTTTAAAAGTAGCCACCACCAATTATAATGGCGAAACCATACCTTGGGTAGTGTTAAACGAAGTGCTGGTAACCGAAAGACGAATTTTTAAAACCCCCTTAGATAAAGCAAAATTTAACCGACTACGCTACAATGTACTAAAAGTTTTACCTTACGCCCGTTATGCTGGCCAACGTTACCGCCAATTGGAACGAGATTTAGCGCAAACAAACGACCGTAAAAAACAAAAACAATTAGTAAAAGCCTGCGAAAAAGAAATTAAAACCTTGTTTAATAGCAAAATAAAAGACATGACTATTAACCAAGGTGAAATTTTAATAAAATTAATAGACCGCGAAACCGGCACCAGCAGCTATAAATTGGTTAAAGAAATACAAGGTACCTTACCCGCCTTTTTTATGCAATCGTTAGCCCGAATTTTCGGTCATAATCTAAAAACGGAATATGATAGCGAAGAAGAACGAGATATCGAAACAATTATTAACACTGCTGGGTATTATAGCTACCAATAAAGAATAATGGAAACAGAAAACATTTACCAATTTAAAGTTGATACTTTACAGGATACCGAAAAAAGCTTAAGCGACTATAAAGGCAAAGTTTTATTAATTGTTAATACAGCAAGTGAGTGTGGCTTTACCCCACAACTAAAAGATTTAGAGCAATTAAGAAAAGATTTTGAGGGCAAACCTTTCGAAATTTTAGCTTTCCCAAGCAACGATTTTGGCCAGCAAGAACCTTTGGATGGTACAGAAATAAGCAATTTTTGCGAAATTAATTACGATACCCACTTTACACTTTTCAAAAAA
The DNA here is from genome assembly GCA_043763845.1 of Sphingobacteriales bacterium. GTDB lineage: Bacteria > Bacteroidota > Bacteroidia > Sphingobacteriales > Sphingobacteriaceae > Pseudopedobacter. Next base: position 1,189 of record JAYULE010000069.1, on the reverse strand, counting down.
TTAAGGGTACGTGGGGCTTATGCACACCCACTTTTTAGTTTTTTAGCCGATAAAAAACGGAATGGAAAAGTAAGTGCAGCACCGAAATGGAATTTTCATAAATACTTAATTAATAGCAAAGGTGAAGTTGCCGACTTTTTTTATCCGTTTACCAAACCCAACTCGGCAAACGTTAAAAAGCAAATAAATAAACTATTAACTACTGCGAAAATTTAAGTAAATGAAGTTAGACCTTTTATTTATTGCCGCCCACCCCGACGATGTTGAACTTGGTTGCGGTGGTACTATTTTAAAGCACATACACCTTGGTAAAACAGTAGGCATTTTAGACCTTACCCGTGGCGAATTAGGCACACGTGGCACTGCCCAAACCAGGGAAACCGAAGCTACAAACGCTGCCAAAATTTTAGAAATTAGTATTAGAGAAAATTTAGGGTTTAGAGATGGTTTTTTTACAAACGATGAACACCATCGTATTAAAATTATTGAAAAAATTAGAGAATACACTCCGCAAATAGTGGTTACAAACGCCTACCAAGATAGACACCCCGACCATGGCCGGGCCGCCGACTTAGTTTTTGATGCCTGTTTTTTGGCAGGTTTACCAAAAATAGAAACCAATAACCAATACGGGAAACAAAATGCCTACCGCCCAAATTTGCTATTGAGTATGATACAAGACAATTACATAAAGCCCGATATTTTAATTGATATTACCCCTTACCAATCAAAAAAAATGGAATCAATAAGGGCTTATGAAACTCAATTTTATTCGGCTACTGCCGATGCTAACGAAACAGAAACCTATATATCTAAACCAGAATTTTTAGAAGCTGTTATTGCCCGCTCTCGCGAGTTTGGCAAAGCCATTGGGGCTACTTACGCCGAAGGTTTTTTATGCAAAAAATTGTTAGGGGTTGATAGTTTATTTGATTTGAGGTAAGAGTGGATTGTATGTTATGTGTATTAGTAAATAATAAGCAGAATAATTATAATAACACCAATACCCCCCTGTCCGTAGTCTGAAGCATAGGTTGGGCGTTAGGGACTACGGATTGTTAAATAAACCCCTGTCCGTAGTCCGAAGCAAAGGTTGGGCGTTAGGGACTACGGATTGTTAAATAAAATTTAGTCTCCAGACTAAATCATAACAAAATTACTTATTTTTGAATCATGCCAGAAAGAGGTT
>JAYULE010000068.1:0-4104 GCA_043763845.1 Sphingobacteriales bacterium | reverse complement strand
AAAAAGCACAGCAAGTTTGGTTTATAGAGCTTATTGGCACAAATGTAAATTTGGGAAACATTGCACCTGCCGAAGTTATACCTTTAGAAACCATACGTTTAGGGTTGAGGGGCGATACTTTTCATCATTTTTTGGGGTAGGGCATTTTTGGTGGTTTGGAGTGGTTGCGTAATAATATGAGTTAGGTGGCATTGTACCGAACCTAACAAAATCGACTAAAAGACAAACCAATCAACATTTTTTGTAAATTTAGCCAGATATTATATGGAAAATGAAACAGAGAATTTACATAGATACTTCGGTTATTGGGGGTTATTTTGACGATGAATTTTCTGCGGACACAATCCCTTTTTTTGACCGTGTAAAAAGCAGTGAAATTATAATAATTATTTCGGATATTCTTGAAGCTGAACTTTTGAGAGCCCCCGATTTTGTGAAAGAGCTTTTACCAAGCCTGCCTCAAACACAGATTGAAAGAATAAAACTATCACCAGAAGCAATTGAACTTGCAGACAGATACATTGATGCAAAAGTTATAGGAAAAACAAGCAGAGCCGACTGCCAACATATTGCAATTGCTACACTCTGCAATGCAGATGTTTTAGTAAGTTGGAATTTTAAACATATCGTAAACCTCGACAGAATAAGAGGCTACAATGGAATTAACTTTCAAAATGGTTACAAAATGATAGAAATTAGAACACCAAAAGAAATTACAAAATATGGAAACGAAGACTAAAGAAACAGAAAAAAAATTTGATGCAATTAAAACAATGCGTGAAATACGAGACAAATTAAGTCTTGAAATAATGAATATGACTTATGCCGAAGAAAGAGCATATTTAGACAATCTTTTATTGCAAGGGAAGATTGAGGCGAAGTAAAGTTGCACCATTAAATTTGGTTTATTGTGCTTATTGGCATCAATGTAAATTTTTTGTAATATTGCACCAGCCGAAGTTATCACCTGTTCGTAGTCTGATGCGTGGGTTGGGGGGTTGGGGACTACGGATTGTTAAATACAATTTAGTCTCCGACTAAATACAATATCCCCGCTTATCGTCATTTCCCGTTTGTACGTAGTCTGTAGCTTGGATTGTGGTGTTGATGACTACGGATTGTTAAATAAAATTTAGTCTCCGACTAAATACAATATCTCCGCTTATCGGCATACCACTCTTCGTCATTCACAATTCCAAAGTTCAAATCGTAGCGTTTGCAACCCGCAAATAACAAATGCCTAATAAATTTTGCTTGTTATTAATTATTTTAGCTAAGTTTAAATTCGGAATACAAACCCTACGATATTAGCTGCAGGTTTGGAAATCCTGAAAGGAAAGCTTTTTTATTTTCAGCATTTAAAGCATCTTCAATTTTATTAAAAGCCTGTATTAGTTGCTCATAATTTGGATTATTTTTATGAAACATAAATGCGGTATAAAGCATTTGTTTATCAAACCCATTCATATTAATTTCTAAAACTTTGTCAATTTTGATAATATTCTTTTTAAAGTCCGATTTTTGGTATCACCTTTCAAACACATCATTACGGGTTTTAGCCTTTTTATCTAGATCGTAACAAATATAAATTAATGAATTTTCTACACGTATAAAAAATCGTTCAATAATATTTTCAATTGGGGTTGATACTTTATTATCTAATGGTTCAATACCATCATTTGCTTTATCTACAACTATTTGAAAAACATTAGAAATTTCTTTACCCGATATAGTAGAAAATGTTTCATCTACAACAAAGGCTACTCTGTAAAGAATGTTATTTTTTGTAGTTAAATTGTAGGTATTTGTTATTTTATCAAAAGCATAATTATAATGGTTTTGCAAACTTAATCCCTTTTTGAGTTAACGAATTTAATGGAATGTTTCCTTTAAAATAAGAAAGCACTAACTCTTTGTTTGCTAGCATTTTTGCTACCGACTTCGATACGAGCTCTTTATTTATGTTTTTCTTTTTCATTAATCAAAAATAGGCATAATTAATTTGATTTTTTATATCGCTCTTCTAGTTTTGTTGTTAAAAAGCTAAAATCGTAAGATTTGCAAAAAGATTACTTTCCATCATTTCTTGGGGTAAGTAGGTTTGCAAACCGTAAAAAACAAATGCCTAATAAAATGTGGATGTTGTTAAATATTTTAGCTAATTTTATTTTAAATTGTAAATTCTATAATTTTAACTTAAGGTTTGCTAAACTATAAAAGCAATTTATTAATTATATTTGTTATTGAAAATAATATAAAATATGCCCAAACTGTATGAATATTTAGGAATAATTTTGTTTTTTTATTCTAACGAACATGAACCTATTCACGTTCACGCAAAAAAAGGAGAATTTGAAAGCAAAGCCACATTTTGTATAGAAAATGGTATAATAACCGAAATTAAAATAACAAATATTAAAGGGAAAAAACCATTAGTTAATAACGATTTAAAAGATTTTGAAACTTTGTTAGAGGTATATTCAAAAAAAATAGTCGAAAAATGGATCGCCTATTTTGTATATCATAAAGAAGTAGAATTTGAAAAAATAACTAAAAAATTATAACAAATCATAATTAAAGAAACATGAAATTTACAGTTATAAATTCGGACAATTATTTAGACAAACCATTAACTATAATAAATGCTAAAAACCTTGGCAATTATACTATTTTAATTGAGTTTAATGACGGTGTTGAAAAATTTGTAGATTTTTCGGAATTCTTGTTAAAATCACAACATCAGCCAATTAGAAAATATTTAGACGAAACTCTTTTCAATTCATTTCAAATTGTTGATGGTAACCTTAATTGGAACGATTACGATATGATTTTTCCATTAGCCGACTTGTATGAAGGGAAGATTTAACATTTCACCCGCTTACCAGCATTTAAACGTTATTCCGCTTTTCGGCATTTAAACGCTCTTCGGAATTTGTAATTCCGAAGTTCAAATCATAGGGTTTACAAACCATAAATAACAAATGCCTAATAAAATGTGCGTGTTGTTAATTATTTTAGCTAAGTATAAATTCGGATTACAAATCCTATGATATTAGCTTCAGGATTGCAAATCCTGAAGAGTAGTGTAAAATTTTTGCCCCTCGGGTAGCTCCCAAACTTTGTGTTCAAACCTAAAATTAATTTCCAAAAAGTTTATATTTGAGGTATGAAAAGCCTTGACAAGAAAAGTTTAGAAAAAGCGTATAGTTTATTTGAAACAAATTATATAAACAAAATTGAAATTGGCTCTACAAATGGGTTGCAACAAATACACCAATTTTTGTTTGAGGGTTTATATGATTTTGCTGGGAAGATTAGGAATCAAAATATTTCTAAAGGAGGCTTTAGGTTTGCAACAGCATTGTATTTAAAAGAAATTTTGCTCAAAGTTGAACAAATGCCTGAAAACACTTTTGACGAAATAGTAGCCAAATATGTTGAAATGAATATTGCCCATCCATTTTTAGAAGGCAATGGAAGGACGATGAGAATATGGTTAGATTTAATTCTAAAGAAAAGAATTGCTAAAGTAGTTAACTGGCAATTTGTAGATAAGACACTTTATTTACAAGCAATGGAACGTAGCCCAATAAATGATTTAGAATTGAGAACACTGCTTCAAGCAAATTTAACATCGGAAACTAACAATAGGGAAATTATTTTTAAGGGTATTGATCAATCATATTATTACGAGGGTTATGAAAAAGATGACGAAGAATAATATTAATTGCATTTGTTTATAGATTAAAAATAAATGCTGCACACAACAGTGCGTACAAAAAATTCGCAGCCCGGTGGCAGAATTAAACTTTGTGTTTAATTCTGCATCTTCGCTAAGCCCAAACCGTTTTGCGTTATTTTCGAGCAACTGATAATCCAAAAAATCTAGAAATGTTTGTTTGCTAATACCAAAAACTGGTATATTTAAAAAAAAATAAAATGGCTCGTAACACATCAATTTTAATCGGAGATTATTATGAAAGTTTTATCAATGAACAAATAGCTTCTGGTAAATATAATTCTGTAAGCGAAGTTATTAGAGCTGCTTTACGGTATTTTGAACAAGAAGAAAATCAAACAAAATCTTTAATCAACGAACTTAAA
>JAYULE010000067.1:0-15405 GCA_043763845.1 Sphingobacteriales bacterium | reverse complement strand
ATTCAGGCCTTTACTTGCTACTTTATAACCTTCTTGTAAGAATTCAGCATAAATTTTCAGGCCTGCAATCTGTTTAATAGAATATTTCAATTGGGTTTCGTTAACGCACTAAAATCCGTAAATAACATTGATTTACAGCAAATTATACTATAGTTTAATAATCGAACTCAGGTTTATAAAAATAATTTAAAATACCATTATAAACAAAATATTACAATAGCGAACAAAAAAATAGTCGCTTTAGTAGAATAATATAATTCAAGTTTAATTGAAGGTAAAGTTTTGTAATTTATAAAACACAGAATGCCAATTTTATTACATTATTGTAAAGATTCGCACTTAAATTGGAATAAATTAACTTTGGCACAATATTAAATATATATATGCGAATTTAAAATCATAAAATATTAATTATGAAAATTGCATATATTTCAACGCAAATACCCAGGGCATGCGGCCTTGCTACTTTCAATAATAATTTAAAAACGGCAATAGAACAAAACTTAGAAATCAATAAAGAGAAAAGTTTTGTAGTTGCAATTAACGATTCGGAGGAGATAAAACAATACCAATACCCTAACGAAGTAAAGTACATTATTCGTCAGCAAAACCAAAAAGATTATATTAGGGCTGCAAATTTTATCAACAATAGTGCTGCCGATACCTGTATTTTACAACACGAATTCGGAATTTATGGTGGTGATAGTGGCATTTATGTTTTGCCATTATTAAACAGAATACAAAAACCTTTAATAACTATTTTACACACAATTTTGCAGCAGCCAAGCTATTTGCAGAAACTAATAATTCAAGAAATTGCAAAACAATCAGCCAAAGTTGTTGTGATGGCTCAAAAAGCAGTGCAGTTTTTAATTGAGGTTTACGAAATATCGCCCGATAAAATTGAATTGATACAACATGGGGTACCCGATTACCAAACCGACCAGCAAAACCCAGTTAAAAACATGCCCATGTTTAATCAAAAAAGGGTGTTATTAACGTTCGGTCTTTTATCAAGAAATAAAGGCTTAGAAACTGTAATTAAAGCTTTACCTGCTATTGTTGCACAGCACCCAAACGTTGTTTACACCATTATTGGTAGCACACACCCACATATTAGAAAAAAACAAGGCGAAGAATATAGAGATTACTTAAAACTTTTAGCTAAGCAATTAGGAGTGGGTAAAAATGTAAACTTTATAAACAGTTTTATACCCGAAAGCGAACTAGTAAACTACTTAAGTGCTGCCGAAATTTATATAACCCCCTATTTAAACGAAGCGCAAATAACAAGTGGAACATTATCATATGCTATTGGTGCAGGTGCCGCAGTAATATCAACACCTTATTGGCATGCACAAGAATTATTGGGAAATAATCGAGGGATTCTTTTCGATTTTAACGACTATACAAAGTTGGGTGAAATTGTGAGCGACCTTTTAGCTAATGACAATAAATTGCAAACCATTAGAAATAATGCATTTAATTACGGTCTAGATTTAAGATATCCTAAAATAGGGAAAATTTATAAAGATATTTTAGATAAAACATTGATAGATAAAAAAGAAACAAACACAAACAATAACTTTTTTATTGATGCCGAAATATTACCCACATTTACTTTAGATTATGTTAAACGGTTAACCGATGATACCGGTATTGTACAGCATGCTAAATATGGCATACCTAACCTAAAAGAGGGTTATTGTATGGATGACAATGCCCGAGCTTTAATAATGGTTTTAATGACATACAACCAATTTAAAAGCAAAGAGGCTCTTGATTTATTACCAATTTATTTGAGTTTTATACAGTATATGCAATGCGAAGACGGTAATTTTAGAAACTTTTTGAGTTTTAAAAGAGAGTATTTAGATGAGGTTGGTACCGATGATTCGTTTGGGCGCACCTTGTGGGCTTTAGGCTTTATGGTTTGCAACTCGCCAAACAGTTCGTACAAAGAATTTGCCCGAGAACTTTTTTTTAGCTCCTTACAACATTTAGATAAACTAACCCATTTGCGTGGCTATGCCGATGCTGCTATAGGTTTATCACACTATTTAAAATCATATCCTGATGAAGAAATACAACTAAAATTAGTTTCTCTTTGCGATAAATTAATAGCATCGTACAAAAAAAATAAAACTAAAAACTGGAATTGGTTCGAAGAAAAAATGACTTACGATAACGCCATTTTACCTATGGCTTTGTTAATGGCTTTTGAGATTACTGGAAATTTTATTTATAAAGAAATTGGAATTGAAAGTTTAACATTTTTAGATGATCATACTTTAGATAAAGGCTATTACAACCCAATTGGAAACGATGGATGGTTTTATTTGAGTAAAGAAAAAGCTATTTACGACCAACAAGCTATTGAAACTATGGCAGCCGTTATGATGTATCACCAAGCTTATATAGTAACACAGGATGTAGTTTATATTAACAAAATGTTTCAAACTTATTTGTGGTTTTTGGGCGAAAACTCGTTACGTATACCCATTTACGACCACGAAACCAACGGCTGTTGCGATGGTTTAACTCCGGTTGGTTTAAACCGGAACCAAGGTGCCGAAAGTACGTTAGCATATTTTATTGCCCACTTAACAGTTTTAAAGGCTTTGGAAAAGGAGTTCGAATTTAACAAGCCAACGGTTGTAAATAAAAATACTGTATAAATGAAAGTAGCAGTTTTAGCACCCATTGCCTGGCGTACACCGCCAGTGCATTACGGGCCATGGGAGCAAATGGCATCAAACCTAACCGAAAACTTAGTTAAATTAGGAGTTGATGTTACCTTATTTGCCTCGGCAGATGCTATTACTGATGCTAAACTCAACGCCGTAATAAAAGAAGGTTACGAAACCGATAAAACACAAGATGCCAAGGTTTTAGAGTGCTTGCATATTAGCAATTTAATGGAACAAGCATCCGAATTTGATATTATACATAATCATTTCGATTTTTTGCCCCTTACTTACTCTATATTAATTAAAACTCCAATAATTACTACTATTCATGGTTTTTCGTCGGGGCGGATTGTACCTGTTTATCAAAAATATAACCCATCATCGCACTATGTTTCTATTAGCAATGCCGATAGGCATCCTTCATTAGATTATTTAGCCACAGTTTATAACGGTTTAAATGTTGAAGGTTTTAGTTTTACCGCAAAGGCGGAGGATTATTTACTTTTTTTTGGTCGCATTCATCCCGATAAGGGAACTTTAGAAGCCATACAAATAGCAACAAAAGCAAATAAGAAATTAATTATTGCTGGCCTTATACAACATGAAGGTTATTTTTCAGAAAAAATTAAACCACTTTTAAACCAACAAATAGAGTTTGTAGGTGCTGCAAATCCTTTTCAAAGAAATAAATTATTGGGTAACGCAATTGCACTTTTACACCCCATAAATTTTGAAGAACCTTTTGGCCTAAGTGTTGTAGAAAGTATGCTTTGCGGCACACCCGTTATTGCATTTAACAAAGGTAGTATGCCCGAATTGATACAAAACCACGTGAATGGTTTTATAGTAAACAATGTTAATGAGGCTGTTAACGCTTTAACCAATATTGATAAAATTGATAGATATAATTGTAGAGAAAGCGTGGTTATAAAATTTTCGGCGCAAAATATGGCCAAACAATATTTACAGCTATACCATAAAATATTAGATAAAACACCTAAACCTCTTTAAAGGCATTTACTTTTATTGGTTTTTCAATAACAATGCTTCGTTTAGATAAATCTACGCTTGCATTGAGCTCAAACCCTACCAAAATAATTATAGAATTAAGGTAAAGCCAAATCATTAACACCAAAAGTGTACCAATAGAACCATAAAGCTTGTTATAATTTCCAAAATTATTAATGTAGTAACTAAACCCAATTGATGTTACTATTGCTAAAATTGTAGCCAACCAAGCACCAGCACTAAACATTTTCCACTTTTTAGGATTTGCTGGGCCATAACGATACAGTAAAGATATGGTTGTAAAATATACTATTATTATAATCATCCAACGGCAAAGGGCAATTAAATAAATCCAAAAGTTAGAATCGTTAAAACGTAAAGTTAATTTTATTGCATTAATTATAAACTCGCCAATTACCATAACACCAACGCCCAAAATTAATGCAAATGCAGTTAATAAGGTTAAATTTAAAGCTACTAAACGCTGTTTAAACCACGTTCGGGTTTCGGAAATTACCGACGACTTGTTAAAAGCCTGCATTAGGGTGTGCGTACCATTGGTAGAAAAAAACAAAGCCAATATAAAACCAACCGAAAGTAACTGGCCATTTTGGTTTTTTACAATATCAATAAATGTGGTTTCGAAAGCTAAATATGCATTTTTAGGGAGCAATAAAGCTATAAAAGTCATTAATTGATTTTGGAAATTTTTTATAGGTATGTAAGGAATTAATGTAAACAAAAATATAATTGATGGAAAAATAGCCATCATAAAGTTGTACGATAAAGATGAGGCTTTATTAACCAGTGATTCTTTTTGAATTTCTTTTACAAAAAAAACAATAACTGTATATAGAGGAAGCGGTGCAAAACCTGGCAAAACAATATATTTTGTCCATAATATAAAATACCTGTAAAATTTAAAACGTTTTAAAAAATGGTGTACACTTTTCATATTTTAAACTTAATCAAAAAAAACATTCATTTCTTTCAAAAAATTAGCCGGAGGGAGGCAGGGTTTGTTTTTTTCGATATTAAAAAACACCAAAGTAGTTTCGCCAGTGTTTATCAATTCGTTTTTTTCGTTAAAAAGTTGGTAATTAAAAATTATACGTACCGATGGTTTTTGAAGTATAGTTACTTTCACACGTATATTTTCATCGTACAAAGCTGGTTTTAAATATTTTGTTTTTAACTCGGCAACGGGTAACATAATGCCATTTTTTTCCATCGAACTGTAAGTCATACCCAAACTACGCAACATTTCGGTACGGGCAACTTCGTAAAAGGCAGCGTAATTGCCGTAATACATATAACCCATTTGGTCGGTTTCGGCGTAGCGTACGCGTATATAGGTTTCAAAAACAAACATTTATTTTTTTATATTTCTATCGTTAAGGGCTTGTTGAAATTTTTTGGCATTTATTAAATGTTGCCCAATATTGGAAGCAAAATTATGGTAGCCCGAAAAATCTTCTTTAGCGCACATATAAATGTAATTATGGTTTTGGTGATTTAAAACAGCATCAATAGCTTTTATTGATGGCATAGTTATAGGGCCTGGCGGCAAACCCATATTTAAATAGGTATTGTATGGCGATGCTGTACGTAAATGCCTGTTTAACACTCGCCTAATAGTAAAATCGTTATTGGCAAAAATTACTGTTGGGTCGGCTTCTAGCTTTATTCCACGTTTCAAACGGTTTAAATAGAGGCCAGCAATGGTGGGCATTTCTTTATCCATTAGGGCTTCGCTATCAACAATTGATGCTAAAACACTAACCTGCTGTGGTGTAAGTTTTAAATCTTCCAATTTTTTTATCCTTTCGGCGTTCCAAAATTTAGTATATTCTTTGTGCATCCTACCAAAAAATTGTTGGGCATTGGTGTTCCAAAACATTTGGTATTGGTTTGGTATAAACATGGTATATACATTATCAGTTGTAAAACCATATTGAGCTACAAAAGCGGCCGAGTCTAATAATTTAAAAAGTGAAGCCGAATCGCACTCTAATTTTTGCGTAACCATTCCTACAAAATTTTGTTTTAACCTTACGTTTTGGAAGGTAATATTAACAGCTTCTTGGTTTCCTGCCAGCAACATATTTAAAATTTGGCGGTTATTTTGCTTTGTTTTAATACCATATTTACCCGCTTTAAACCTTAGTTTTAAGTTTCGTTCTTTAGCTAATTCAAAAAAACTTTCGGGATTTTTTAAAAAATTACTTTTTTTAATACTATCTATAACTTGTTGATAATATGCATTTGTAGGTATATATAAATATACTTTATTTTGGTTTGTAGTGTTAACAGCAATGTATTTGTTGTATATTTTAAAAGCTTCGTAACCACCTTTAATAGTAAGAATTAAAAGAACAATTATAGCACTAATTTTTGCGTATTTCTTTAACATAAATAAGAGATGGTTTGGTAAAAAGATTTTTAAATCTCCCAAAATAATAATAGAATTTTATAGTTTTTGAAATTTAATTAAACCGCCAATTAAATTTTTAACATTTTTATACCCTGCAATTTCTAACATAACCTGCAGTTTTGCTACGCAAACCACGTTGACAAATTATAATAATTTCGTCATCAATATCAAAGCCAAAATCTTTATTATTTAGCAAATTTGGTATTTTGCCGAGTGAAATATTGATACCGCCAACATTATAAGTATGAAACTCTAAAGGCTCTCTAACATCAACAATATGTAATGGTTTATCAGATTTTAAAGCTTCATCAAACTCTAAACTTGAAATATCAGCCATGTTTATTTGTTTGATAAAATTAGGTTTATTTTTGTGCCCATAATTGTTTTTACTAACGAATCTTTAACACCTGGGTTTTGAGACACAATTACTGCCGATAAAGTATCTTTTACATCTCCTTCGTAGGTTACCATACCTAAATTTAATGATGCACCTTTTAAAGAAAACATTGCTTCGCTTAATGTTAAACCAACTAAATTAGGAACTTCTACTTGTTCGGCTCCCATCCCATCGCCCAAAACCAAATCTATTCTAGAGCCTTTGGGTATTTTTTGCCCAATTTTAACACCTTGGTCTGCAAAAGAATATGCCAAAACAGCATCTCGGGCAATATCATTTTTATAAACCGTATCGCCTACTTTTAAACCGTAATTCTCCAAAATAGCTATAGCTTCTCTAAATGTTTTATCCTCAATATCCGGAAAACTAACATCGGGCGTAAGCGACGAAACAATGGTTAAATAAATTATACGGTTACTTTTTACTTGTGTATTTGCATCGGGGTCTTGCTCTAAAACAGTTCCAGAATTTTTATCTAAAACAAATACCGAATCTATTTGATAACTAAAACCTTCGGCCTCTAAAATATCAATTGCATTTGCAATATTTAGCCCTTTTAAGTTAGGTACAGCCTGTCCTTCGCCATGGCGTGTGTAAAAACGCAAACTAACTACTATAATAATAACAAGCAACAAAATTGATGCTATGGCTATTACCAGTTGTTTTCTAAACTCTGGAGAAAATAAATATTTAAAAAAATTTTGCATTGTTGTACCTTTTTGTTTTGTTTCAAACTTAATGCAAAAACAATAATTTAGGGTAACTATTTTAAGTAAATCCTATTTAATTAATAATATTAGTTTAAGCTGCATAGAATACATAATTATGCTTTAAGTATTTAAAAAATAAAACACTAAATCTAGTCTATCCGTTTTAAACCAAATTTTTCTATTTTGCTGTACAAATGGCTTCGTTGAATATCAATTTCTTCGGCAGTTTTAGAAACATTCCAAGCGTTTTTGTCAAGTTTAAACTTTATAAATTCTTTTTCGGCATGGTCTTTATAATCCTGAAATGTAGCAAACATGTTTAAATCAGGAAGTTGCATATTTTCCACTATATTTTGGGGTTTATAAATACTGCCAATTGGGTTTGCATAAGCCTTAACGTCCGTATCGGTAATGGTTTTTTCCCCTAAAATAATTAGTCGTTCAACCACGTTTCTTAACTCTCTTATGTTACCCGTCCAAGGTAAGTTTTGCAAAGCTTCAATTGCACTTTCGCTAAAGTTTTTAATAGGCATGCCATAATCAGTACAAATTTCTTTACAAAAACTATTGGTTATTAAGCCAATATCGCTACTACGCTCGGCCAAGGTTGGTACGTGTATGTGAATTACGTTTAGCCTATGGTATAAATCCATTCTAAAATTCCCTTCCTCAATTTCTTTCAGTAAATCTTTATTAGTTGCTGCAATTACACGTACGTTAACTTCAATTTCTTTTTCACCACCAACTCTAGTAATTTTATTTTCTTGTAATGCCCTCAAAACTTTGGCTTGAGCCGATTGGCTCATATCTCCAATTTCATCTAAAAATATAGTACCTCCGTTAGCTTGTTCAAATTTGCCAATACGTTGTTTTATAGCCGATGTAAAAGATCCTTTTTCATGACCAAACAGTTCGGATTCTATTAACTCCGAAGGAATTGCAGCACAGTTAACTTCAATAAATGGTCCTGCCGTTCGAACCGATTTACCATGTAACAAACAAGCAACTAACTCTTTACCACTACCATTTGCACCAGTTATTAAAACACGGGCATCTGTAGGGGCAACCCTATCAATAATTTCCCTAATTTTTAAAATACTTGGCGATTGGCCAAGCATATCTTTACACTTAGTTTTGCTTATTTTTTGTTTTAAAACCTTTGTTTCGGTAACTAAAAAGCTATTATTTAACGCGTTTCTAACAGTTATAAGTAATCTGTTTAAATCGGGTGGTTTTTGTATAAAATCAAAAGCTCCTTTTTTTGAAGCTTCAATCGCAATTTCAATAGAACCGTGACCCGATACCATAATGAAAGGTAAATCGGGTTTTGTAGCCATGCTCGAAACCAACACGTCCATACCATCCATTACGTTCATTTGCACATCGCACAAAACTAAATCGAAATTGCCTTTTTTAATAAGCTCTAAACCCTCAATACCGTTATCAACATCTTCTACTATATAACTTTCGTATTCTAGAATTTCGCGAAGTGTATTGCGTACCGCTCTATTATCATCAATAATTAAAATTTTCGACATATTTATTTTAAGGTAAAATTTAAATCAATTATTTTAATTAAGTCCTTATCATATTTAGATAAGGACTTAAAAAAAAGCAAATCTATAAGCCGGGTTCTGTAAATCCGCCTTAAGCGAAAACCACTATCATTTATCTAGCCATACCGTTGCCGGAATATGATCTATCGACCTACCCGTTACGACAGTGTTGTTAAACACATTGGTTCGAGGCAAAACCAGATTCGTAACTTATTTGGTCTTTCAACTCCTGAGGTTTACCACGATGCATGTCACCATACAAAGTCGTGAGCTCTTACCTCGCGTTTTCACCCTTACTACGCCTAAACGTAGCGGTTTATTTTCTGTAGCACTTGCTGTACCCTGTATTTTTAGGGCCCTTCCCGTTAGGAAGCAGGATGCTCTATGTTGCCCAGACTTTCCTCTCTTTCAATATTTATTGAAACAGCGATAGTGCAATTTGCATTACAAAGTTATATAAATTACCTGCATTTTATCAAGTGATTTTCTATTTCATTAACATCATAAATACCTAGTTTGTTTCCAAACGAATTAGTTACAAAAGTGAGCAATTTTGCTAAATCAATTGGTGCTAAATTTGTATTACCAGGCATTTTAAAATTGTACGTTTGCCCATTAATTCTTATAGTTTCGGCAAGGCCATAAGTTACTATACATGCCAATTGGTTACGGTTTTTTCTTAAAAAAACAGTATCGGTTATCGGAGGTATTAATTGAGCCAAACCTTCACCATTTACCCCATGGCAATTTTGGCAATTAGTTTTATACAATTGCGCTCCATCGGTAAAGTAGCGGGTGTATTTAACCTTTTCTTCATTTACACAAGCTGTTAATAATATGGCAAATACCACCAAGGTAAAGCTAAAATAAAGCAATATTTTTCTCAATTTATTTGGTTTGATATTCGTTTAATAAAACCTGCATATCATCAATTAGTTGGGTTACTTGGCCTTCGTCGGTACCATCATATGCACCTCTAATGCGTTTATTTTTATCAACCAATAAAAAGTAACCACTGTGAACTATGCCACCTGGGGCAGCTTTATCTTCGTAACTTGTACTCATGTAAGTCGATTTTGCTAAATTATATACCGTTACTTTATCACCAAATAAAAAGTACCATTGTTTTGAATTAATACCTAATTTGTTAGAAAAATTTTTTAAAACTGGTATGCTATCGTGTTTAGGATCAATAGTGTGCGATAAAAATTTAATCTCTGGGTTTCCCTTAAAACTATCGTAAACCCTCAACATTTGCTTTTTCATAATAGGGCAAATAGATGGACATGATGTAAAAAAGAAATCGGCAACGTAAATTTTATTTTTTAAACTATCGCTGTTTATTATTACGCTATCTTGGTTTAAAAAACTAAAATTGGGTATTGTTTGGTAAAGTGTATCTGTAACTTCAACGCCATTAACCATTTTTTTTATGGCTTCACGTTCGCCGTAAATGGGGAGTTTTTCTTTTGATGATGAACAGCTTATTAAAACTGCGCACAAGATTATAAGAAAAAATGTTTTTAGGTTTAAGGTCATTATTTTTTAAATTGCGTTATAAAATCGTCGCTGTTTTTTAATGCTAAATTAGTTTGGATTTCAACTTTTTCTATGGCTACTTTTTGTTTATTTAAATAGTCCATAATTTGGGTATGATTTTTTGTGCCAAAATCGGGGTTAAAATTGTTCATCCAAGTCATCATAGCTTCATCAGCTTTTGTTAAGCTGGCATTTAAATCATTAGCTTTTTTATAAAAACCCTCGCTATCTAAATTTACATTGTTGGTAGTTTGTACACTAGCCAAAATTTTGGTTATGCTTTCTTTATTGGCCATAATAATTTCGCCTTTAAGCATTAAAGCATCGTGAGTTTCTATAATTTGAGCTTGTAAAATTTCTTCTGATTCTTGATCGTTACAAGTCGAAAAAGAGAATATTACGAATAAGGCTAATAGTACTTTTTTCATTTTTGGGTTTATTTTTTGAGTTATGCTGTTTATTTTTTCACGCAAAGTTGGCAAAGTTTACGCAAAGCTCGCAAAGTTCATTCTCGTTTTTGTTAAGAATGTGATCAATTTTTCTCCATGAGTTTATATTATCCGCAAAAATGCGGTAAATAAAAAAATTATTCTCCGCAAATTTTTTTAAAATTAATTTAATATTTTAAAATGTTCTAAAACTAAAATCTCACCCTAAGTGTGAGTCCAACAGATTGCCCAACAACGGCTCCATTAGAAATAAAAACAGGCTGTAAATCTAAATTATATGATGCTCGTCTTTTATCTCTAAAAGCGAGGTTATTTACTTTGGCTACTTTAACAGCATCAACTATTGACCCAACCATTGTTATTGCAGCACCTGTTAAACCTGCAATTAGTAAAATATTTGACTCAAGATTATTGCTAGATTTATTTAAAGAGCCAAATGCCCCAACTCCCGCAACAACTACAGAGCCAAAATAAGCACCAGTAAAAATTAACCCTCTGCCAGTCTCGCCTGCTAATATCTGACCTAAGCCAGGTAAATAAAAGGATGCTGCGCCGCAAATTAATGGATTGTACGGATCGCCAGTTTGGTGAAAATATTCACTACTATTATACTTTTCTTTATTAAGACGATACTGCGCATTTGAATTGAAATTTAATATCAAAACAAAACAAATGGTTAAAATAGTTTTCATAGTATGTACATATAATTATTTTTATAACTCCTTTAAATTAACCCAGCAATTTACTATTCTTCAAACTTTGCGAACTATGCGTGATTTAACTTTGCTTTCTTTGCGTAAAAAAAAACTCCTAAACCGCCAAATCCTCCATTATTTTACCAATTTTCTCTTCCAACAACTGCTCAGTTGCTGCAAAAGCATCTTTACTCTCTAAAACCGAATTAACACTACAATAAAATTTTATTTTAGGTTCGGTGCCAGAAGGGCGAGCGGAAATAATACTACCATCTTCGGTTATAAACTGTAAAACATCCGATTTTGGTAATTCAATATCAAAAACTTGCCCAGTTAGCAAATTAGTTTCTTTTTGTAAAGTATAATCTTTTAGGGTAACCACTTTTGCACCGCCAAGGTTTGCTGGTGGGTTGTTTCTAAAACGCTCCATCATAGCAACAATTTCCTCGGCACCAGTTTTACCTTTTTTGGTGATAGATACCAGTTTTTCTTTGTAAAAACCATATTGTAAGTACATTTCAATTAAGGCTTCGTATAAACTACTGCCTTGGTCTTTATAATAAGCAGTCATTTCGGCAATAAAAGCGCAAGAAACTACCGCATCTTTATCACGCACAAAATCGCCAACCAAATAACCATAACTCTCTTCGCCACCTACAATAAATGTTTTTTTACCTTCAAGTTCGGTCATTATCTGACCAATAAATTTAAAGCCAGTTAACGTGTTGTAGCAAGTAACATTTTTGGCTTCGGCAATTTTATCAATCAGGTTCGAGGTTACAATGGTTTTTACAATATATTCGTTACCAGTAAATTTACCTTCTTTTTCCCAAGCACTTAGCATATAATTTACCAGCAAACTACCGGTTTGGTTACCATTTAATAACTCAAAATCTCCTGCTAAGTTTTTAACTGCAATACCCACTCGGTCGGCATCGGGGTCGGTTGCTAGTACTAAATCGGCATTGGTAGCTTTGGCTTTTTGTAATGCAAGGGTTAAAGCTTCTTTCTCTTCGGGGTTTGGGTAAACAACGGTAGGGAAATTACCATCGGGAATAATTTGCTCATCAACCAAAATTACGTTGGTAAAACCAAACATTTCTAATGCTTTAGGCACTAGCGTAATACCTGTACCGTGTATAGGAGAAAACACAATTTTTAAATCGTGTTGGTTTTTTATGGCCTGTGGCGATACCGAAAGCGATTGTATTTTTTCTAAATAAAGTTTATCTAATTGTTCGCCAATTAACTCAATATTGTCTTCTTTAAAATCAAAATTAACTTCATTAATGCTAGTTATTTTACCCACTTCATCCATCACAGCTTTATCATCAGGGGCAACAAATTGGCCTCCATCTTCGGCGTAAGCCTTATAACCATTGTACTCTTTTGGGTTATGCGAAGCAGTAATTACCACTCCACTTTGGCAACCTAATTCACGCACTGCAAACGAAAGTAACGGCGTAGGCCTTAACGCTCTAAAAAAGTAAACATAAATATCGTTTGCCGAAAAAACTTCGGCCGTAGTGCGGGCAATAAAATCAGACTGGTTGCGGCTATCGTGTGCAATGGCCACTTTTATTTTTTGGTTAGCATATTTTGCCTTTAAAAAATTACACAAACCTTGTGTAGCCGTACCAATTGTATATTTGTTTATACGGTTACTGCCCGCTCCCATAATGCCACGTAAACCTCCTGTACCAAACTCTAAATCTTTGTAAAAAGAATCGGTAAGTTCGGTTGTTGCATTGCTATCAATTAGTTCCTGAATTTCTTGTTTGGTGGCAGCATCATAATTACCTGTAAGCCATAAGTTAATTTTGTTTTGGATGGAAGTTTCTAAAGACATTTGATATAATTAATTAACGTGTAAAGGTTTATTTTTTGGTGCAATTTTATGATACAATAATAAACAAATTAATACATTTTGCTATATCCAAATAGGGACAATAGCAATAAAAAAATTATTGAAAATCTATGCTAATTGATACAAATATCTTTGTATGGTGTTTTCTAATCCTAAATAAAGTGCATCGCAAATTAAGGCATGGCCTATGCTTACTTCTAATAAATTGGGAATGTTTTGGGCGAAATATTGTAAATTACTTAAATCTAAATCATGCCCTGCATTAACACCTAATCCAACTTTTTGGGCAGTTTGTGCAGCTAAAATGTAAGGTGCAATTGCTTTTTCTGGGTCTAAATTATAATGGTTGGCATAAGCTTCGGTATATAATTCTATACGATGGGCACCCGTAGTTTTTGCAGCTTCTACCATTTCGGAGCTAGCATCAACAAAAAGCGAAACCCTAATACTTGCTGCTGCAAATACCCCAACACTATCTTGTAAAAAATTTTGGTGTTTTATAGTATCCCAGCCATGGTTACTGGTAATTTGCCCCAATACATCGGGCACTAAAGTTACCTGAGTAGGTTTATTTGCCAAAACCAATTCAACAAATTTTTGCTCGTTGCAATTGCCTTCAATGTTAAACTCGGTAGCTAAAGTGGCTTTTAAGTCAAAAACATCTTGGTAACGTATATGTCTTTCATCGGGCCTGGGGTGTACGGTAATTCCCTGTGCGCCAAAACGCTCACAATCTAAAGCGGTTTTAACTAAATCGGGATTGTTACCTCCCCTAGCATTTCGTAAAGTGGCAATTTTATTTATATTAACTGATAATTTAGTTTGCATCATAAACAAAGATAAAAAAGTATAAATTACCTAGCAATTCAAATGTTTGAAAGAAGCTTATTCAAAATCTAATATTTACTCAATAAATTAATAATATTGCCTAATTATTTTATCAAAAAAATGGATTACGAAAATTACAAATGCACTCAAATTTATAACAGACTATTTAGTAACGAATTAATTAACCAACTTACAAGCAATTGGCAAATTATTGGTCAATCTTATTTAGGTAAACCCATTAAAATGTTAAGCGTGGGTACAGGCTCAATAAATATTTTATTGTGGAGCCAAATGCATGGTGATGAACCAACTGCAACAGGTTCAATTTTTGATTTAGTAAATTTTTTTATCGCTAAGGCTGATGACCAACAACTACTTAGGGAAAACATATTGATAAAATGTACATTATATTTTATACCCGTTTTAAACCCCGATGGATTAGAAAATTATACCCGTAGAAATGCTCAATGCATTGATATTAATAGAGATTTTTTAGCACAACAATCGCCGGAAGGCAAAATATTAACTGATGTAAGAAACCGAATAAAACCCGACTTTTGTTTTAACCTACACGACCAAAGCACTTTATATTGCACCGAAAACCAACAACAACCCGTTGCAATTGCATTTTTGGCACCCGCATTTAATAAGTTAAAAACAGTAAACTGGGTTAGAGAACAAGCCATAAAAGTAATTATTTGTATGGCCGAAGTACTTCAAAATTACATTCCGGGTAAAATTGCGAGGTTTAATGATGATTTTGAACCCAGAGCATTTGGAGATAATTTTCAGAAACTAGGCTCATCAACCATATTATTAGAAAGTGGTGGTTACCTAAACGACGACGAAAAACAAGAAATAAGAAAATTTAATTTCATTGCTTTGTTAAAAGCATTTGAGGTTATTGCTCAACAAACCTATCAAGAAAAAGACTTATTAAATTATTTAATGATACCCTTAAATAGTAAAGATATTTATCATGTATTATTTAAAAATGTAACCTGCATAGCTGATAATAAAAACTATACTTTTGATATTGCCTTAAAATACACTGAAATTTTTAATAAAGAAACACGCACTTTAACCAAAGTTTGGAGCATTGAAGATTGTGGCGATTTGAGCAATTTTACGGCTTACCAAGAAATTGATGGCCACACTTTAACTGTAAACAAAAATGTAAACCCAAATAATTTTGCAACCTTGCAAATATTTAATAAACAACAAAACCTTGT
>JAYULE010000066.1:0-15491 GCA_043763845.1 Sphingobacteriales bacterium | reverse complement strand
ACACCGAACATTTTCAATTAACAAAAGCTTTTTTAGAAAACCCCGAAGTTTTTTTAAATCATTTACTGCGAAAATAAATGTTAAACACACTTAACAGATGATTGCAAAAAAAGCACCATTTAAAATCTATTGTAGCACATTATTAAATCTAATCTAAATTATTATATTATTTTTATTTCTTTTCAGGCAGCAAAATTCCTATCGTTTTGTCTTTAGTTAAATATTTTTGGGCTACTTTTTTAATATCTTTTGCTGTAATATTATTAATTTTTGCAACAGTCTTAAAAATTTCTTCATTATTTACGCCGTTTATATACGCTTCCGTAAAGTTATTTAGCCAAAACATATTTTCTTTCCTGTTCTTAGTGTAATCCAGCAATTCTGCTTGTTTAAACTTTTTTAGATCTTTATCTTCAGGTCCATTGTCTATAATTTTCTGTAATACTTTTAGGGCAGCAGCTATTAATTTTTCGGTGTTTGCTGGGTTGCAAGGAAATCCAATTGTAAAACTATATTTTCCTGAGGGTATTTTTTTTATTATTCCTTGTGCTTTAATACCGTATACGCTGCTTTCATTTTCTCTTAGCTGCTCAGTTAGTTTTATGGTAAGGATATCTCCAAGTGCTTTAAATGATAATGCTTCTTTATCTACATATTTGGTTTCGCCGTAATAATTTATAGTTACCGCACTTTTAGAATCGGTGCCTTTATAAACAATTTTTTTTAAATTACCTTTAATCCATTTGTATTTTAAATCAATTGCTTTTTCATGTTTATGATTATTTGAAGGTAACGTAGCTATATATTTACTTGCAAAATTTTCTATTTCTTTATCGTTGATGTTGCCTACAAAATAAAATACGAAATCAGATGCATTGGCAAAAGGTTCTTTGTGTTTTTTGTAGGCTAGTGCGTAATCAGTTTGCTTCCAAGTTTCTTCATCTGGTATTCCAATATATCTTGGGTTGTTTTGGTTTAAAAAAGATTCAAATTCTTGTCCAAAATACACATTTGGGTCTGAGGAGATGTTTTTTAAATAGTTATCCATTTTTTGCGCAAAACCATTAAATGCGTCTTTGTCATAGTTTAAATCGGTAAAATAGGCGTAAATGGTTTGAAACAAGGTTTCAAAATCGTGGGGAGTAGTATTGCCTTTTAAACCTTCGGTTATCTCAGATATATAAGGATTAACGGGTGCAAATTTTCCTGCCATAAATTGATTTATCTCATTAAGATTTAATCCTGAAAAACCAGCTTGAGTTAAACCAAGGTTTGCAAATTGTATTTTTTTTATTTCATCATCAGAATATAAATTAGTGCCGCCAAAACTAATACCCTCCATAACAATTTCGCCATTTTTAAAATCGGTTTTTTTATAAACAACTTTTGCTCCGTTAGACAAAAACAATGTTGAAGTGCCCATTTTAGTGTTTTTTTTCTTGTTTTAGTATAGTACCTAATTTTACTTCATTCCTTAATAAACTCGTAACCACTCTCTTTTCTGCCGAAGGGGTTATTTCATCAGGGTTCACTTTAAGGGTATTTAAAACTTCTTGTTCGGTTACTTTTTTGAGGCCTTTTTTTTCGGGTGAAGTAATAATAACAACTCTATTTTTTTCTTTGAAATAAACTTTCGTCAAGGCATTTATTTCAGTTAAATTTATGGTTTGCAATAGTTTATCCTTATTTACTGCAGTCCATTCTAAACTAGGGATAGGTGTTTGTGTTAAAAAATGAGACAGATATTTTGCTACATAATTATCTGATGTTAGTTTGTCGCTTTCCTGATTTTCTGTAACAAAAATAACTCTAATTTTTGCTTTTGCTCTGTCAAGTTCGGCTTGGGTAAATCCAAACAGTTTTGCTTTTTCATTTTCGTTTATCAATACTTTTAGGCCATACAATTGTTTGTCTTCTTGTACCATTGCTATTGACGAATAAACATTTTTTGTTCTTGTTAATGCTCCATAATTTGAAGAACCAAAAGTAAAAGGAGGTTTAGGAGTGTTTAATAATTCATAAAACCGTGTGTTTAACATAGTTGTTATTAACTCTTCGGCTATTGTCTTTTTATATTGTCCTACTGTTTTTGTTTTTTCTGCTAATCCACTATCCTTATAAATCAAATTTACCATTGTGTTGGTTGCCTCTTTGTCACTCTCTATAGCAACAAAAGTTTCGGTATGATCTGGTATTCCATATAGTTTTCGTTTTTTTTCATTTTTTGGATTTTCGTATTTTTCAAAATGTGCTTTTATTTTCTGCTCCATTTGATTTACATCAATATCGCCTACAACAATAACACACATTAAATTAGGACGATACCAATCTTTGTAAAAGCGAACAATTTCATCTACTTTAAAATGTTCTAAAATTTCTTTTTTACCAATTGGGTTTCGCTCTGCGTATTTGGATTTGTAAAGTAGTTTCGGCCAATATTTATCCCGCATTCTTGCATCAGCTCCAACACCTAATCGATGTTCTTCTAAAACTACACCTCTTTCTTTATCTATATCTTCGAGGTTTAAGTTGGCATTAAAGGCCCAATCTTCAATAATATTAAAACCGTTTTCTATTTTTTCTGGGCTGTCTGATGGAATGGGTAAAAAATATACTGTTTCGTCAAAGCTGGTATAAGCATTCAAGTGTTGACCAAATTTCACACCTATTGTTTCTAAATAATCAACCAATTTATTTTTGGGAAAACGCTTTGTACCATTAAAATTCATGTGTTCCATGAAGTGGGCAAGCCCTTGTTGATTATCGTCTTCCAGAATTGACCCAGCATTTACAACCAGTCTTAAATCTACATTGTTTTCGGGTTTTCTGTTTTTTCTAATGTAGTAGGTTAACCCATTTTTAAGTTTTCCGATTTTTATTGCGGGGTCTACAGGAATGGAGTCTGTCTCTTTTAATTTTTGTCCAATAGTTATTACGGGAAAAAATACTATCAGTAAAATGGTTTTGAAAAGGTTTTTCATTAAATGCTTATTTTAAATAGTGGTAATAAATTATTTTTTTAGAAGTTACAAAATTTTCAAAATAATACTAAATAATAATAAATCACTTTGTAAAATAGTAGC
The DNA here is from genome assembly GCA_043763845.1 of Sphingobacteriales bacterium. Taxonomy (GTDB): domain Bacteria; phylum Bacteroidota; class Bacteroidia; order Sphingobacteriales; family Sphingobacteriaceae; genus Pseudopedobacter. The sequence continues at coordinate 12,408 of JAYULE010000066.1, read as the reverse complement.
TGGAACAATAATTTACCAGCTTATACCAAACCATAAACCTCTATTAGTAAACTAATAAAGCGCTGTATTACGTACTGTTAAGTTTTTTGCTAGTTTACTTGCACTAACCAAGCGCTACCAACAGGCATAACATTTACATTTAGTTTAGCACTCTTTATGCAATTACTCTACTAAAAATTAAAGAAAAAATCATAGCTACTGCAAAACTCAAAACTACTTTTTTAATTGTTTCTGGTAAATTTATTAATTAATAAATGGCTGCCCGTAGAAATTGCAAGCATTAAAATCATGATAATTAATACACCAACACCACAAACAATGCCGCCCCTATGTGTTCCAAAAGGTATATCAATAATATTTCCCCACAAAAATGAAACTATCAAAAACATAGTTAAAAACCATAGGTATTTTTAGAATAAAATTTAATTATGCTCATTTTAATATTTATTAATAAGTTACTATAAAAACATCTAAAATAGTAACAAATGTATTTATTAAATTATTGTTTTAAATTAAACTTAGCTAAAGTGTAAATAAGCCGTTACATTATTGTTAGTGCAAAAAAAAAGCAAATAAAATAATACCCGCCAAAATAATTTCAAAATAGGTAATAACTATTCGCAATTTATAAAATATGCAAAATTTAAATAGCATTTAAATTAAGTATTATTAAAAGGCAAAAAAAAGCCAATTTACATTACAAAATTTTGCTTTAACAAGTTAAAAACTAGAAATAAAATTTAAAAATCATAACGGGACAGGATGCGTTAGCATCTACATGTATCTAGATTAGACTTATTATTAACAAACCAATTATTATGTACAAAATTTACTACGCTTTAATACGGGGTTTAAAGCTATTATGCTTCATAAGTTTTTTATCAACTTTAAGTGTAACCGTATATTCGCAACAAAAAGCTATTTCAGGAACAGTAATAGATTCACTTGATAATTCACCATTAATTGGTGTTAGTGTTACAGTTCAAGGTACTAAAGGTGGTACACAGACAGATGTGAACGGGAAATTCAAATTAACAGCATCATCTACCGACAGATTAATTTTTAGGTATTTAGGATTTATTACCAAAGCTGTAAACGTTGGCAACAGTACCAATTTTAAAGTAACATTAAGTTCTTCGGATCAAGGCTTGGGCGAAGTAGTGGTGGTAGCATTCGGAACTCAGAAAAAAGAAAGCGTAACGGGCGCTATAAGCTCTATTCAAACCAAGGAGATTAAACAAAGTCCGGCAGCAAATTTAGCGGTTACCCTTGCGGGGAGGCTACCCGGTTTAACATCCATACAAAGAAGTGGTGAGCCCGGTAGAGATTTAACACAGCTTTTTATTAGAGGGCAAGGAACGGTAAATGCACAAAGTCCGATTGTATTGGTTGATAATATTGAACGAGATTTGACCTATATAGATCCCAACGAGGTGGAATCGGTAACTATTTTGAAAGATGCTTCATCAACTGCGCTTTTTGGAGTTAGGGGTGCAAATGGTGTCATACTAGTTACAACAAAAAGAGGAACATCAGAAATCCCATCCATTAATTTTAGTGCCGAAACAGGCTTACAAGATTTTACACGCATACTACAACCAGTAAATTCTTATGATTTTGCAACCTTACGAAATTTGGCACAAACTAATGACGGTAATCAACCTGCATACAATCAATTCGCCTTAGATAAATTTAAAAGCGGGGAAGATCCAATTAGATTTCCAAACACCGACTGGAGGAAATTATTGATGAAAGATTATTCAACCCAAACTCGCTATAACCTAAATGTTTCTGGAGCAAACAAGGCGATGAAATATTTTATAAACGCAGGTTATTTGAATCAGGGAGGTCAATTTAATACAGAAAAGGGGTTAAGTTACGATCCCAGCTTTTCATTAAATCGTTACAACTTTAGATCTAATATAGATGTACAATTAAATAAAAACCTGAAAGCATTTTTAAATGTGGCAGGATATTTGGAAAAACAAAATATGCCAGGCGGGGTGCTAAAATCTTTTGAAAAGAGAAACACACAATTAGAAAATGAATCAGTAGCAGATTTTATTTTTCAATTTATGAACGATATGAATGCTACTGACCCAGGTCCGTTAACGCCAGATGGAGAAGTAATTACCAACCAAATTGTACCACATCCGGCTTATGGCCAAATCAATAGATCTGGTTATACCCAACAAACCCGAAACAATATTTTGGCTTCTTACGGTATGCAGCAAGATTTAAAATTTATTACACCAGGTTTGAGTGCAAAGGTAATGATGTCTTTTGATGCCAAATCTATCAACAATTTATTTGCTACTAGAAGTTATAAAAAATTTCAACAAGTTATTGATCCGGAAACAAATGAAGCTAGCTTTCGAAGATTTAATGCTGATGAAAACACGCCTTTGGAATTATCGGGTTCTGCTTTTTTTACTACGCTTAGTAACTTACAAGCCGATATCAGTTATAACCGAACTTTTGGTAAACACGCCGTAACTGGTTTGGTTTTATATCAGCAGCAAAAAAATATTATAGATGCTCAATTGCCATTTAATTTAATTGGCGTAGCCAACCGTGTTACTTATGCTTATGATTCTAAATATATATTTGAATTTAACGCAGGTTTTAATGGGTCTGAGCAATTTATGAAAGGAAGAAGGTTTGGGTTTTTTCCAGCTGCATCCGCAGCATGGGTAATATCTAATGAAGATTTCTTAAAAAATAATTCAACAATTAACTTATTAAAAATTCGAGGTTCCTTTGGTCAAGTTGGTAATGATAGAATTAACAAACAGCGATTTTTATACTTAGATGATATTCAAGTAGGAAGTACGGGAGGGTATTCTCCAGGTTTAGGGTTTGGACAAGTTATCAATACCAATTTGTTGAAAAACGAAAATTTACAATGGGAAGTAGCAACAAAAGCTAATATTGGATTAGAGCTTGGTTTATTTGACGCATTAAATTTAACCGTAGATGTTTTTACGGAAAATCGTAAAAACATTTTGAGAGAGCGTGGAACCGTACCTAGTTTGAATGGTTTGCCAAGTAGTGTAATTGCTAGAGAAAATGTAGGTGTGGTAGAAAATAGAGGATTTGAAGCAGAGCTAAATTTTAAAAAAGCCATTAATAGTGACTTCTCCATTTTAGCCAGAACCAATGTTGCCTTTGCTAGAAACAAGCAAACATTTGCCGATGAACCATTTTTGCCATCGAGCTTTGCTTATCGTTACAGGCAAACAGATTATAGAATAGGCCAACCATTTGGTTATATTGTGGATAGGTACTTTACCAGTGCAGATGATATTGCCAATTCGCCAACTCAAGTTGTTGGGGGGCATGAATCTCGTCCAGGCGATTTTAAATACAAGGATTTAAGTGGCGACGGTGTAGTTGATGATCGAGATCGGGCGCCAATAGGTTTTGCAAACATTCCAGAAGTTCAATTTGGTGGTTCTTTTAGTATTACGTACAAAAACTTTGATATCAGTGCCTTACTGCAAGGTGTAACCAATATTTCTAACATTTATTCGGGTGCGGGTACTTTTGAAGGAACTAACTATTACAGCCAACATTTAGAAAGCTGGACACAGGAACGGTTTGACCAAGGATTACCCATAAATTTCCCAAGGTTAACAACGGAGGTTTCCCCAAATCATGTTCCTAATTCATTTTTTATAGTTGATGCAAGTTACATCAGGCTTAAAAATGCCGAAATTGGATATACATTTCCTGTTAAGTGGGCTAATAAAGTTGGGTCAAAAAATATACGCCTGTATGTAAATGGTTTAAATTTACTTACTTGGGATAGGTTACCCACCAAAAATTTCGATCCTGAAATAATAATGACTACTCGTGGCCAATCAACATACCCGATAGCCAGATTATACAATTTAGGTGTAAATGTTATATTTTAAAAAAAAACAACGATGAAAAAAATAATATATATAATTTTTGCTGCCACTCTTGTTTTAGCAAGTTGCAAGAAAAATGCTTTAGACCAAACTCCTGACGGTAAAATACGCTTTGAAGATATTTTTAAAGATCAAGACAGAACTGAAGCATATTTGAACTCAGCTTATAGTCATATCCCCGACTATTTTTGGAAATACAGTTTTTTTGCTTTTTTAGCTGGCCTTACCGATGAAGCAAAAGATTCGGATGTGGGGAATAATGCTGGAAATATTGCTAATAATTGGAATTCGGGAGGATTGAGCATATTAACTAATCCAATACATTCTTATGGTGGGCAAGGTAAACCCAATGCAATTAATAGATACAATACCTATTGGGCAGGTATTAGGGATTGTAATGTATTTTTAGCAAATATTGATAGTGCTGCTGTAAGAAATGAAAACAGTAGAAAAAGATTTAAAGCAGAAGCAAAGGTATTACGTTCTTTTTATTATCTGGAATTAATCAAACAATTTGGGCCTATGCCTATAGTAACTAAACCGTTCGAAAGTAATTTTGATTACAGTACTTTAAAACGACCAACTTTTCAAGAATGTGTTGATTTTATTGTAACCAATTGCAACGAAGCAATTGCAGAAGATCAATTACCGTTAAGAATAACACTCGAATTAGAACGAGGTAGATTTACCCAAGCAATTGCTTATGCCATAAAATCGCGATCATTATTATACAATGCAAGTCCATTATGGAACCCTGGCAATAATAACGAAAAATGGGTTGCCTCTGCCGCCGCTTCAAAACAAGCTTTAACAGCTTTAGCCCTTTCAAATGAATTTGTATTAAATCCAAATTATAACGATTATTTTCTAAATAAATCTGATTTAGCTCCAAACCCTGCGGATAAAGAAACTATTTTTGAAATTAATGATGATGGTAACGTAACCTTCTCTGTAATCAACAGTATTCCAAGCAAGCCTGGTATGTTTAAAGCTGGTTCATGCCCTTCACAAGAACTGGTTGATTCCTATGATATGCAAAAAAATCCCATTGCTGGAGGGGTAACAGGCGAACCAGCAATTTTAGGCTATTCGGATAGTGACCATTTGCAACCCATTATTAACACCGAGTCGGGTTACAATCCTGAAAAACCTTATGATGGTAGAGACCAAAGGTTTTACGCCACTGTTTGGTATAATGGTGCCAAATATGATAATGTTAACGGAAACATCCATACTATTAGAACCTACGTAGGTGGTACGGATCAATTGACAAAAAATCCTCAAATTAGAACAAACACCAAAACAGGCTATTATCTGAGGAAATTTATTGATCCTAAGCTTCAATCCAATCAACCTCATAATTCTAGGTTTAAGATTTTTCGTTTGGCTGAAATGTATTTGAATTATGCAGAAGCAGAAAATGAAGCAAATGGCCCTACAGCCGAGGCTTATGCCGCTGTAAATATGATTAGAAAAAGAGTACAGATGCCAAATTTGCCTGCAGGGTTAGATCAAACTAAATTTAGAGAAAGAGTGCGAAAAGAACGTAGAGTTGAATTTGCTATTGAAGAACATCGCTTTTGGGATGTTAGAAGATGGAAAATTTTAAACCAAACTGATAAATTGGTAACCGGTATGGAAATTATTAGAAACAGAACAACGGGTGCATTAACTTACAATAGATTTGTTGCCGAAAGACGAAATGCTTGGGCAGATAAGTACTTGATTTTCCCAATACCATTGAACGATATGTCAATTATACCTGATTTTAATTTGAACCAAAACCCAGGTTGGTAAAAATATTCACTAAAAATGTAACAAAAACAAATTTCACACTTAAATTAAATATTATGAAAACAAATTATCCAATCTCTAAAATTTTCATCACATGTATGGTTGTTCTTTTTAGTATGACAACTAAAACTTTTGCACAGGGTTTTCCACCTGAAGATTTTTTTCCCCAAGCTAACCAAGTCGAAGAATGGACAGTAAGCGCTTTAAACGAATTGCAATTTGATGGTGGTCAGCCAGCAACAAGCCCAGCAATAATTGCTACCACTTTTGGTGGCTTAGTAGCAAACGATTACACAAACTTGAAATTAACTTTTGATGCTTTTATTTCGTCGAGTGGGCAAAATACACAAGTTGTTTTAAGTTCTAATGCCGTATGGGGTGGCAAAGGTATCATTATTGAAATCAATAAATTTCAATTACAGGTTGTTAAAAACTTTAGTTATCCTGGTACTGCATTGATTGACGACTTTTCAGCATATCAAACCACATTGGTGAAACCTGATGCTTATAATTCATTTATCATAGATGTTAACGCAACCGGAGAAATTACCGTTACTATGAATGGCTTTGTTTGTCCAATAAGTTATACTGATGGTTTGAGCGTACTAACATCTCCAACCCCAGTACCACGTTATGCTTATTTTACCACCGGTTTCACAGGTTTTAAATTGAGGAATTTGAAAGTAGATAAATCAGGTACAATCAAAGAATATTTTACTACCGCTTTACCAATAAATTTATTGAGTTTTAATGCTTTCAAAAAAGCGGAAGGCAACATTTTAAATTGGGAAACAGCATCAGAAATCAACAATTCACATTTTTTAGTTTTAAGATCTTCTGATAATTTAAACTATAAAGAAATTGCGAAAGTTACAGGAAATAATCAAGCTTCAAAATATCAACATCTTGATAAACAACCTTTAAATGGTAGTAATTATTACAAATTGGTTCAGGTAGATTTTAATGGTAATACAGATGATCTTGGAGTTAAAGTTTTAGATTTTGATTTGAAACTAAATAACGCAATGGTTATTTATCCAAATCCTGCGGTTGATAAAGTTAACATCAACATAAACAGGAAATTTGACAGTGCCACAACGGTTAAAATTTTAGATCTAAGTGGTAAAGTATTACAAAAGGCAACTATCCAATCTCAAAATCAGCCTTTTAACTACGTTTTAAATTTTAATAATTCTATAAAATCTGGTATCTATATTTTAAACGTAAGTTCTGGTGATTACAAGCAATCAGAAAAACTTATTGTAAAATAAGGTAATTGATTTAACTAACTAAGCTTATGTAATCTAACATAAGTTTAGTTTACAAATGAGATAACTCCGATATAATAAACAGTATTAAAAAACTTTAATATTTTAATCAATTACAATTTACTATGAACACAAATTATTTAAGGTTTAATTTTATTATAACGGCGTTAGTTATATTTTTCTTAACAACAATAAAAACTTTTGCCGCATTTCCAACAGACTTTTGGCCACAAGCTGGGCAGAATGCTGAATGGACAACCAACTCCAATAATGAGTTATGCTTTGATGGCGTACAACCTGGTTTTGGTCCAGCTAAAGTTGCAACAACTTTTGGCGATTTAGTTGCAAATGATTATACCAATTTAACATTAAAATTTGATGCCATTATTTCTTCGGAAGGAGAAAATACAACTATAGTTTTAAGTTCTAATGGAATATGGGGGTCAAAAGGTATTGTTATAGAACTAAACAAACTACAAATACAATGTTCCAATAATTACATTTATCCTGGTAATATTTTAAGTTCCGATGTTTCCACGTACAGAAATACGGTTATTAAATCAGGCCAATACAATTCTTTTATCATCAACGTAAATGCAACTGGCGTAATTACCGTAACGGTTAATGGTTACGTTTGCCCTACTACACATACTGCGCCTTTAACAGTACTACAAGCAACAACGCCAACACCTCGTTTTGCATATATTGCTGCAGGTTTTTCAGGTTTTAAAATGAAAAATCTTAAAGTGCAAAAAACACCCCTTTCAAAACAATACTTTACATCTTATGCTCCACTATCTGGTACTTATTATATTGATGCAACTAATGGTAGTGATATTGCCAGTGGTTTAACCGAAGCTGATGCATGGCGAAGTTTTGATAATGTAAACAAAACTGTGCTTAGTGCTGGTACAAAAATTTTGTTAAAAAATGGTTCGATTTGGAACCAACGCTTAGAAATTAGAGGTTCGGGTACAAGTACAAATTGGATTGAAGTTGATAGCTATGGTGCAAACTCTAGTAAACCAAAAATTTCGCTAACTAATAACCCCAATGATATTGGCATATTGATTTGCGACTTAGATAAAACCTCTGGAATTACCAAATCACAACCTATAAGCTACATAAAAATACAAAATATGGAAATAGCCAATACAAGATTGGGTATCTACTATCGATGCGTAACCGGCACCACCAATATGGGGTTTAAGGTTAACAATATAACTTTTAACAATATCAATTGCGATCCGGTAATGACTGCAGTTAACACTGCCAGTGATAAAAATGCAGAAATAACCACTCAGCTTTTTGCTGCAAAGGGAAATTTGGAAACTATAAACAATAGCACAGGTGGCGGAGTACGTGAATACATATTTCCTGCAGGTATATTTGTTGGTGGTATAACATTTCCAGGGCAAACCATCTCTGGAAACAATACAACAGTGTTAAGTGAATGGGAAGTTTCCAATTGTCAGTTCAACGAAGCTATGGCAGGCGTAATGTCAGTATTTTATTGGCCTGCAAACAATAACGACGGAGCAGATATCTGGCAGCAACTGGTTAATAAAGTAAAATTGACAAATATTACTTCTACAGGAATTGTTAACGGTGTTATTGCTTTGGATTGTGTAAATGGCGGAGCAATTATGGATGCTAACGGTGTAATGCAGCCTGACGCTAATGGTTGGGGAGTATTTAAAAATGTGAATGTTACAATGGGTGCCTCAGCACCTTATAGAACATGGCCTAATGGCACAACGGGTGTTATATTGTCTAGCTGCAAAAATATGCTGGTTGATAGTTGTGAATTTTCTGATTTGCTAAATCAAGGTAACCCCGATGGTTGTGGTTTTGATTTCGAAACCAATTGCGATAATATAACACTTCAAAACACTAAATTTTTTAACAATGATGGTCACTCTATTCTTTTGATGAACGGTGGAGGTTATGGTGGTAATTCCAATATTGTAATTCAAAAAAATCTTTTTGCAAAAAATGTAAAAAGCAGCACCTCAACTACCGAATTTTTATTCTCTCTAGCTTCGGATGGACACTCGAACGTAAAAGTGAACAACAATCAGGTTTTTATGCGCAGAAAAAATAAAAATAACATCAACATTAATTTTTTGCCTAATCGTTCTTACATAACAGCATCCAATAATGATTTATATTATTTGGATGATACGCAGCCCAACATTACTATCAGTTTTTTAAGTCAACCCCACACTTTCAGGGCATTTGTAAACTCGGTTACTGCTCCGCAGGTTTCCAAGCTATTACTTAATAACGGAGATTTGGAAACATCAAGCAAAACCATATCTATCTACAATGAATATTCTTTAAACAACGGAACTCCGGCGAGTTATATGGTAAGCGAAAATTTTAATTTTGCGGATGCCTTATGGCAAACTTACACTCCTAATTTTAATTACACATTATCGGCTGGTAACGGTGGTAAGATTGTTTATTTCAGGGTGCGTAACATAAGTGGAATTTCCCCTAGCTTCTCAACTGCCATTATGCTAAATGAAACAACAATGCCAATAACTATGGTAAGTTTTAATGCCATTAAAAAAGCTAATGGTATCCTAGTGAATTGGGAAACATCATTTGAGGAATCAAACGCCCATTTTAAAGTTTATAACTCGGCAGACAATTTCAATTTTAAGCAAATCGCACAAATAAATGGCAATAACCAAGCATCTAAATATGAATTTCTAGATAAATCTCCTTTAAATGGCAACAATTATTACAAATTGGTTCAAGTAGATTTCGACGGTAAATCAGATGTTTTGGGAATCAAGGTTGAACATTTTGACTTTCAAACAGATAATAAGGTTTTAATTTACCCTAACCCGGCCAATCAATCAATCAATTTAAGCTTTAACAAGACCTTTGAAAATCCAATCACTGTAAAATTGTTTGATTTAAACGGACGAGAAGTGCAAAAAGCTACGATTCCATCACAAAAAAATCTAGTAAATTATCTGCTTGATTTTAATAAGGCTATTGTTTCGGGTTTATATATTATCAGAATAAGTTCTGGACAGTTTATACATTCAGAAAAGCTGATTGTACAATAACCATTTATAAAAACGTAAAGTAATTTCAATTCAAAAAATATGAATAAAATAAAATTAGTATGGATAATAGCGTTTATAGCTTTTTGTCAATTAAACGTACAAGCTCAAAAAGCAAAACAAAAAATGCATCTTCATACAACAGCCGATGCCAGAGTTGCAATTGCTTTAACTATTGATGAATTGCCCGATCAAATTTTCACCTTTACTATACCCGAGGTTTTTACCTTACAAGGTTTTGAAGGTGGAGCTGGTGGATTGGGTAATTTTAACGTTCAATTATGGAAATTTAACAATGATGGCGCAATGGTTACATTAGATGACAAAAATTTTAAATATACTATCAATCTAACTTTGGTGGAATCTAAAAATAAATACAGCTTAAAATGGAAACTGATTTTTAAGAATAATTCTGATCATTCTTTAAAAGATTTAGCTGCTTTCAATTGTGTTAGTATGAAATTGGCTCCTTTATTCAAAGATGATTCAATGGATAGAACCTGGGTTTTCGATATAAATGGGAAAAAGAAATTAATAAAGGATGTTGCTAAAACACAAGGAGACGGCAGAAGAACTATGCAATTTTATCCTGCAGTTGGCGGAATAAAAGACCTTTCAAAATCTCAATGGATACAACAGTGGGACGTAAATTCTACCGAAATGCTTAGTGGCAAAAAGGTTTACATAAAATCAAAAGATTCGAAATGGATACTAACCAATGAAATTGATGGACAAGTTGCCTATTTTTTTAATAATTTCGAGATTACGCATGGTTGTGTTCATGCATCACCACTTATCGCATCAGTGTTAAATCCTGGCAAAACTGGTATTGCAAGTGGCAGTATTAACATTACCAAGCAATAATTATCTTCAAAAAACCACAATGAAAAACTCGCTATTTGTTATATTAATTATCCAACTATTTTTCCCAACCTATAATTTTGCACAATCAAACTCAAAAGCTACTGCCATAATTTTAGAAACAACAGATGCAGAAGGCAGAGCGGCCATAGCAGTTACTGTTAAGGATTTGCTAGGGCAAAAATTTGTTTTAGAAATACCCGAACTTTTTACCAACAAAGAGTTAAAAGGCGAATTGTTCAATTACAGCAAACAAATTTGGATACATCGGAAAGATGGTGCAGATATGACTCTTAAAGACGATAAATATGAATATACCATCAATCTTGATAAATTTAAGTCGAGAAAAACTGTCGGTTTAAAATGGGCAATAACCTTTAAAAACAATACTGATGAAAACGTTACCGATTTAGTTGCATTTAACTGTTGGACAATGAATTTTAGTCCGCTTTTTAAAGATGTTGAAATGAAAAGAACATTTGTACTAGATAGCGCAGGTAACAAAATCTCTTTAAACACTGTACGAAAAACCAAAGGAGACGGTAGAAGAACGATGCAATATTATCCCGCTAAGGAAAGTAATGTAGATCTTTATGAAAGTCCTTGGATAAAACAATGGTCGGTAATTTCAAACCAACAACTTAGTGGCAATACCATATCTGTTTTATCTACAGATGCTAAATGGTTATTTGAAAATAAAGTTAAAGGCAAAGTCGCATTCTTCTTTAACAATTGGGAAAACGATCATGGCTGCGTACATGCTTCTCCTTTGTTATCAAAAAAATTATCACCTGGAAAAAGTGCAAAAGCCAGTGGAGTATTTAAGTTTACGAGTATTAAATAATTTTTTTAGCAATGGTAATTTTCGTCCGAATTTATTTGTATTTTTTATTTCATTATATTCCTACCCACCAACCACCCATTTAAAATAGTATAAAAGCCATCTTCAATTGCTACATTTACTAAGTTTATTTTGTATTGTGCACATTTTAAATCTAATTCTTTTTTAAAAACTTTCATTTTTTGTAGGTACGTAGTTTTAATTAAGGTAGGGTTAACTTTAACTTCATTACCCGTTTCGGTATCAATAAAATGATGTGGGCGGTTATCGAAATCAAAATTAAGTTCGTGTTTTTCTTCGTTTACATTAAAAATTATTACTTCGTGTTTGTTAAATTTTAGGTGTTGTAAAGCGGCAAAAAGTTTTTCTTGGCTTTCCAAAGAATAATCTTCCATCATATCAGAAAATATAATTACCATACTACGTTGATGAAGTTGGTTGGCTAACGCATGTAAATTATCGGCAATTTTGGTGGTTTTGGGATTTTTATTTGCTAAATTTAATATATTTTCTAATTCGTTAATCAAAAATTTTTGATGCGCAAAAGTAGATTTTGTTGCCGTGTGTAAATCTAGGTTTTCGGCAAAAATACTTAACCCAAAAGCATCTCGTTGGCGTTTTAAAAGCTGCATTAAGCATGCAGCCGCCAT
>JAYULE010000065.1:0-4175 GCA_043763845.1 Sphingobacteriales bacterium | reverse complement strand
TAAGCTCGTTAATTCCTTGTAGTATACGGTTGTATCAAAGTGCACATTTTTTATCCAACAAATTTGTTTGATTTTTTGTAATGTTTTAGATTTTAAATCTATGGGAGGTTTGTTAAAAAAATATTCTTTAAAATAAGTTTTGCAAATAATTCAAGAAAAAAATTTAAAATTCTTTGGCATAAAAATAGCGCATAATTTTTGGGCAATTTATTAAGAAAAAAATTTACAATGATGGAAAATAAAACAACAAAAGCTAGCCAGCTAGAAAGTTTTGAGCGCAATACCGAATCGAACTTAAATGATAGCGAATTGCAAAATTTAATATTTAACGCCGAAACTAATAGTTACGAGTTAGATGTTTCATCAATAGACGATGATGATTACGACCACCCCGACCCATACGATACTGGTGCAAAAAACGGCTCAGATATGAATTCGGACTATGACGAAGCAAACCCCTACGTTGGTGGATTAGAGTATGATAAAAATGCTAGTTTAGAAAACGATATTGATAATTTAGCAATGCATAAGATATCAGAATTAGATTTAAAACCTAACCTACAAGATAAATTATTAAGCCAAACTCCAGAAGATTTTAGGGACGATTTAGACGATGAAGGCTATCCAAAAAAAACCTCTAACTAATCAATATTTAAACTAAATACCTTTCGTAATTCGTTTATTGCAGGGTTTTTTTCAGCAAAATAGCTATATTTATCTTTAGATGTGTAGGGCTTTTTACTAATACTGGTTGTGTTTATAATTGATGAAATGGTAATATCAAAATTTTGAAGCTCTAATCTTAAAAAGTTTAATAAGTCTATTTTTTCTCTAATTAATTCCTGTTCTTGAAGTGTGTTATCTAACATAACTTGAATTTCAAAATTTGGCATTAAAATTGGCGTATTTTGTTCCATAAGTGCGGCTAAACTCATTTTATTTTTCTCCCTAACTAAATTTAAATATATTTTCCATTTAACTAATAAATCAGTTTCGGTAAAATGGTTTTTTTGAACACCACTTAAATATTCGGGTTCGGTTTTTTGGCCAACTAGGGTTACGCTTTTTAGATTATTTAAATCGGGAATTAATGTATTAGCCGATGATGGACCCATTTTTAAGAAACTTACAGGAGGTTCGTTTACTTGGCTAATGGTAGTTTTAATTTCAATTTTCTTTAACTCTTCATCGTTTACAATACCAGCATTACTATTTTCATCTTTTTTTAGTAAGATGGCAGTTTGAGTGTTAGCAGCTAAATTTTCAGGTTTTTTTTTTAGTTGCTCTGCAAGTTGCTCAACATTTGGGCTATTACTTAGGTTTAACACCGATGGTAAATGGCTAAGTTTTATAAGTAAAATTTCTATTTGCAACCTTGGGTTTTTACTTTGTTTTAAGTTTATTTCGGTAAGGTTTGCAACGTTTAAACCACTTATTAAAAATGATATAGAAGCTAAATTGGCTTGCTCCAAATAACGTTGTTTTATATTTTCGCTTACTTCTAATAACTGTACGGTTGTTGCATCTTTACAAACCAATAAGTTTCTAAAATGTTGGCTAAGGCCACTAACAAATGTATTTCCTTCGAAACCATTGTTTAAAATTTCATCAAACAACACTAAACAAACAGATAAATTTGCGTCCAATAAACCACTAGTAACTTTAAAATAATAATCGTAGTCTAATAAGTTTAAATTATCAATTACAGCTTGGTAGGTAACTTGGCGGTTGCTAAAGCTAACAATTTGATCGAACATTGAGAGGGCATCCCTAAGCCCTCCATCAGCTTTTTGTGCAATTAAATGTAAGCCATCATTATCAAAACCTATATTTTCTTTTACAGCAATGCTTTGTAAATGCTTTGCCATATCGTCAACTTTTATCCTATTAAAGTCAAAAATTTGGCAACGCGATAAAATGGTGGGTAATATTTTATGTTTTTCGGTTGTTGCAAGTATAAAAATAGCGTACGAAGGCGGTTCTTCTAAAGTTTTTAAAAAAGCGTTAAAAGCACTCTGCGAAAGCATGTGAACTTCATCAATAATGTAAACTTTATATTTACCGCCTTGTGGGGGTATACGCACTTGGTCGGTAAGGCTTCTAATATCATCAACCGAGTTGTTTGATGCTGCATCTAGCTCATGAAAATTAAAAGAATTGCCGTTTTGAAACGATTTGCAAGATTCACACTCACCACAAGCCTCATTATTTGATGTTAAATTAGTGCAATTTATGGTTTTAGCTAAAATTCGAGCGCAAGTGGTTTTGCCAACTCCCCTTGGCCCACAAAACAAAAATGCTTGGGCTAACTGGTTATTTTTTATAGCATTTTTTAAAGTATTGGTAATGTGTAATTGCCCAACAACACTATCAAAAGTAGCTGGGCGGTATTTACGAGCCGATACAACAAAATTATCCATAGCCAGCTAAATTATAATTATGCTTTGTATTTAGCAATGTTATTTTAAATTAGAATTTACCGAAGGTTTTATAAATATTTTGAATTGTAATTTTTGCCAATAGCTACAAAAAATATTGTAATTAATAAAAAATTTTATAAAATAATTTAAGGAATAACATACGGTGGTTATAATATTAAATTTTACGTTAATCAACTAAAATTTTTCGGGTTTCGTTGTAATTTTCAGTTGCAATATTTAACATATATACCCCTGCATCAATGTTTAATCCTAAATTTTTTATAAGTGTTTTACCATCGTAATAAAAGTTAAATTCTTTTACGTTTAAACCCATTGAGTTTATTACCATTACTTTATAAGTCCCTTTTGGTAAACCACTTAACTTTAAATTAATTTGGTTTGCAATTACAGGGTTTGGATATATTGTTACCTCAGCAATAGAATTTAATTTAACATTTACTGCAACAACATCACCCAACTGTTCGGTTGCATTGTTATCAACAATTTGTAAACGATAATATATGGTGTTATTGGTAGTTGGTAATTGTGTATCTGTAAAACTATATATGCCAGTTTTATTAGGAGTTATTTTAGCTAGGGTAACAAAATCAAAACCATTAGTGCTTCGTTGTAAATTAATGAAGTTTACATCAATTTGATTTTTGGCTTCCCAATAATTTACTACTGTATTATTATTTAATTTTGCGGTATGCTTGGTTATTTGTAGCGGTAAAACATTATCAGTAAAGCCAAAAGCCCCTTGGCTTAAATTATTATAAGACCCGCTGTTTGATGTTTCTAATTTTAATGCCCTAACCATGTAATAATTTATGTTTGGGCTTGCATTTATATGGGTATATGTTGTTGTTGTAGAAGTAGTTGTTGCTAGCAAGTTATAAACTCCAGATGTAGTATTTTTTAAATACACGCAATATCCTTTAACAGGTTCGGCACTTGCCACCCAAGTTAATTGCTTGTTAACTACCAATAAATTTGTGGGTGGGGCAACAGGATGAATACGTAAAGTAGGGTCGCCCATTAAAGCTATGCTTGCTTGATTAAAGTTTGGCCCATCACTTTGGTAGCATGTATTGCGCATGGTTATCCAAGCTGAATATCCAAGTGTTTCGCCTAAAGCGGTGTGATGGTTTATCCAATATGGCCTACCCGCCCAACAACTACTTAAGCCCCAACCTCTTGATGCTAAAGGTGCTCGCAAAAAATTATTTTCGCTATCCCAATCACCAAAATAACTTCCAAAAAGCATATGAAACACGGCTTTAGGAGCGTGGAAACTAAAATCGCTGGTTGAACCAACCCCTTGGGCGCTAGTATAATTACCTCCACCTGCCCCATAAGCCCAAAGATAAGAAGAGTTTGCAGGTAAAGTTGATCTAAAATAGTCTGCGGCTTTTAATGCCGAAGGTATAAACATGGCTACAAAGCTTCGCCACCCGCAACTTGCATAAAATGAACTATCAAAACCATCAAGTCCAAAATTGTTGTCAATTACGGCTTGTTGTTGAGCTGTAAAAATTTTATGTCTAAAATCATGATCCTTTTTTAAATATCGTTTTAATAATTCTTCTTCTGTGTTTCTAAAATTGGGCATGTTTGATAAATCAACCCGGCCAACCTGCAAGGTGGTTAATGCTGGCAAATAATTTTGGTCAAATTTTCCGTCTCCTATAATATTATGATTTTGTGGTCTGCTTGCTTGAGTTGTATTAACGGTTCTATCTGTCCAAACACCAA
>JAYULE010000064.1:0-15830 GCA_043763845.1 Sphingobacteriales bacterium | reverse complement strand
GGGCCAAGGCATCAAACTTAAAAACCAACACAATCCCAAAAAAGTTAAATAGGCTGCTTGGATAATTGGCAGGTTAGGTGGTTGAAAAGGTTATGACTTTCAAGGCCCGCCAGGCTTAATTGCATTGAAAATGGGATTAGACCGCCTTGGATATATCATAGAGGGTATAAACTTAGAAAAAGATGTGGGTACACGGTAGCTGCCGGTAGGCAGGAAAAGCCCAAATCATAATTAAAACTATAAAAAACAAAATTTATTAATCTATTTAAGATAAAAAGTTTTTAACAGCCAAACAAAATCTATAATTTCCATTCCAATCAATTGATATAAAAAACAACTTAAGCTATCAATTCAATATAGAATTTTTCTAAATCAAAAATCCAAAAAACAATAAACATAGAATTGTGTTTAAATTATCTGGTACATTAGGTTAAAATAAATTTGAAAACTTTTTCTATAAGCGATATTGAGAACCTAACGGGTATTAAAGCACATACTATTAGGGTATGGGAGCAGCGGTATAATTTTATTGCACCTAAACGCACATCCACAAACATTCGCTATTACGATGACGATGATTTATGTCTGTTTTTAAATATATCAACCCTAAGCGAAAACGGATATAAAATAAGTAAGATATCGCAAATGTCTGCCCAAGAAATTTGCGAGCTGGTAAATACGCTACAACTAGATTATTACAACGTAAATGTACAAGTACAAACCCTTTCTAATGCCATGTTAAAAATGGATGAAGCAGAGTTTGACGATATTTTTGATAAATGTATTGCAGATTTAGGCGTACAGCAAACTATCGAAACTATTATTTTTCCGTTTATGCGCAAAGTTGGGTTTATGTGGCAAGTTAACACTATAAATATTGCCCACGAGCACTTTGCAACCCACAAAATAGAACAACGTTTAATAGCCGAAACGGCGTTTTTAAAACACAAAAAAAATGTTAAAAAAATAAAATATCTCCTTTTTTTGCCACCAAGCGAAACTCACCAAGTTGGGCTTTTATACACCCAATATCTTTTAAAATTACAAGGTCATCAAACCTTATATCTTGGGCAAAACCTTCCTTTCGATAGCTTAAAAGAAGCGGTTACTTATTTCGAGCCAGATTTTGCGCTAACAGCCTTAACCATAGCAAATCCAAATTACGATACTTTAACCTTAATACATAAGCTTTTAGAAAACATTGGCAACGCCAAACTATTTGTAGCTGGGGCACTTATTCATAATGTAGTTTTACCCGAAAACCCCAATTTAATAGCAATTAATAATATGTCGGCATTTAAAGAAAGTATAGAAAGCGTTTGTTTGTAAAACTCTTTTTCAACTATTAACCATCTATTTTTTTAAAATAAAGTTTATAAATAAATTGTTTAAAAATACCATCATCCCTGTATTTTAAATACCAATAAAACTACTTTCATTTTTTATCATTATTTAGCGGTTTTGCTTCGTATTTTTTTACTTTTGTCATCTAACAAAATATATCAATTTTAAATGGATAATTTATCTTATCTCAGTAACGCCGACCCATCATTTATCGATTCGCTTTACCAAGCCTACCAAACAAATCCCGAATCTGTAGATTTTGGCTGGCAAAAGTTTTTCGAAGGCTTTGATTTTGGTCAGAATGGTCAGAGTAATATTTTGGTTAATACCGATGTAGCTTCGGCACATATTTTAAAAGAAATAAATGTACTAAATATGATAAAGGGCTACCGCGAACGTGGCCATTTATTTACCAAAACTAATCCAGTACGAGAGCGTAGACAATATTTTCCGGGTAAAGAGTTAGAAACATTTGGTTTGGCCGACGCCGATTTAGAAACCTATTTTAATGCAGGTGCCGAAGTAGGATTAGGCAAAGCAAAACTGAAAGACATTTTAAAACTTATAGAAGAAACCTATTGCGAATCTATTGGAGTTGAGTATCGCTATTTGCGAAACCCTATAAAATTAGAGTGGTTTGAAAAGCAAATAGAACGTGTAGATGGCATACCCGAGTTTAGCGTTGCCAAAAAGAAGCAAATTTTAAATAAGCTAAACCAAGCCGTAGTTTTCGAAAATTTTTTGGGAACAAAATTTTTAGGCCAGAAACGTTTTTCGCTCGAAGGAGCCGAGAGTATGATACCCGCCCTTGATTTTGTGATAGAAAAAGGTGCCGATTTAGGTATCGAAGAATTTGTGATAGGGATGGCACACCGTGGCCGTTTAAATGTTTTGGCCAATATTATGGGCAAAACTTACAAAGATATTTTTTCGGAATTTGATGGTAAATACAAAGAAGAATTGCCTTTTGGCGGAGATGTAAAATATCATTTAGGTTTCTCTAGCGATATTGTTACTGTAAACGATAAAAAAGTCCATTTAAGTTTATGCCCAAATCCATCGCATTTAGAAACAGTAAGTGCTGTTGTTGAAGGTATAACCCGCTCTAAAGCCGATTTAAAATTTGAAGGCGATTATAAAAAAATTGCTCCTATTTTAATTCACGGCGATGCATCAATTGCTGGCCAAGGTTTGGTGTACGAGGTTTTGCAAATGGCAAAGTTGGATGCTTATACTACCGGCGGAACCATACATTTAATCATCAATAACCAAATTGGTTTTACAACTAATTTTAAGGATGCTCGCTCATCAACCTACTGTACAGATATTGCAAAAATTACCTTATCGCCAGTTTTTCACGTAAATGGGGATGATGTTGAGGCTTTATTGTATGCCATAAATATTGCAATGGAATACCGCCAACGTTTCCATAACGATGTGTTTATAGATATTTTATGCTACCGCCGATACGGCCATAACGAAGCCGACGAGCCAAGGTTTACGCAGCCTTTGTTGTATAAAAAAATTGAAGCTCACCCAAACCCTCGAGAAATATATTTAGAAAAGCTATTGGCTCAAGGCACTATTGATGCCGCTACGGCCAAACAAATTGATAAAGATTTTAGAAATATTTTACAAGAGCGTTTAACAGAAGCTAAAGCTGGCAAAGGTGCAATGTCAAATCCTACTTTTTCAGGTGCTTGGTCGCGAATTAGATTCTCTACCCCTGCCGATTTTGATAAATCTCCGGCCACAGCCGTAACCGAAAAAACATTTTTAACATTAGCCAAAAACATTGCTACATTACCTACCGATAAAAAGTTTTTAAGCAAAATTGATCGTTTGTTTAAAGACCGTTTAAATATGGTAGATACCAAAACTTTTGATTGGGCAATGGGCGAAGCTATGGCTTACGCTACTTTGTTAGATGAAGGTTATAGAGTACGTATGAGCGGGCAAGATGTAGAACGTGGTACTTTTTCTCACCGCCACGCGGTTGTAAAGGTAGAAGATTCGGAAGAAGAATACACACCTTTAGCCAATATATCGGCTAAGCAAGGGCATTTCGATATTTTTAATTCGCACCTAAGCGAGTATGGCGTTTTAGGTTTCGAGTATGGTTACGCAATGGCAAACCCCAATGCTTTAACAATTTGGGAAGCCCAATTTGGCGATTTTTTTAATGGTGCTCAAATCATTATCGACCAATATATTGCAGCTGCCGAAACCAAATGGCAACGTGGTAATGGTTTGGTAATGTTGCTGCCTCACGGTTACGAAGGCCAAGGGCCTGAGCATTCGTCGGCAAGGATAGAACGCTTTTTAGAGCTTTGTGCCGAGCATAATATGTACGTTACCAATTGCACTACGCCAGCCAATTTTTTCCACGCCTTACGTCGCCAAGTTAAAAGTGATATACGTAAACCATTGATAGTTTTTAGCCCTAAAAGTTTGTTGCGTTACCCTAAATGTGTATCGCCATTAAATGATTTTACCACCAAAAACTTTAGCGAAGTGATTGATGATGAAAATGTTAAAGCGAAAAACGTAGAGCGAGTATTGCTATGTAGTGGTAAAATATATTACGATTTGTTAGAAGAACAAATTAAAACTAAACGTACCGATGTGGCCATTATTCGTTTAGAGCAAATGTACCCAATTCCATTTAAACAATTAGAAGCTATAAAAACAAAATACAGTAAAGCCGAGTTTGTGTGGGTGCAAGAAGAACCCGAAAATATGGGCCCTTGGCCGTTTATTTGTCGTACTTTCCGTAAATTATCGTTTAATTTTGAGGTAATATCGCGTAAAGCAAGCAGCAGCCCAGCAACAGGTTTTGCCAAACAACACATTGCCGAGCAATTGGCAATTGTTAGTAAAGCTTTTGAGGTTAAAGCCCACGAAAGCGTAAAGCAAACTATAAAAAATACTACCGAAAAAGCTATAAAAGTTGATTAATACTATTTTAAATTAATATGAGTTTAGAAATTAAAGTGCCTACCGTTGGCGAATCTATTACCGAAGTAATTTTATCTAAATGGATAAAAAAAGATGGCGATGTTGTTGAAATGGATGAAGTTATTGCCGAATTAGAATCGGACAAAGCAACATTTGAATTAACCGCCGAAGCCGCAGGCACTTTAAAAACAATTGCCAACGAAGGCGACACCTTAGCAATTGGTGCCTTAGTTTGCACTATTGATGGTGCTACAACAATCAATTCGGCAAGCGAAGCCGTTAAGCCTGTAAAAGACGAAGATACTGTGGCTGTTAATGTTAGCGAAAAAATGGCATCGGTTTTGGATGTTAAAATACCAGCGGTAGGCGAATCTATAACCGAAGTTACTTTAACCCGTTGGATTAAAAAAGACGGTGAAGCGGTAGAAATGGATGAGGCTATTGCCGAATTAGAATCAGATAAAGCAACTTTCGAACTCCCAGCCGAAAAAGCCGGTATATTAAAAACTTTAGCTAACGAAGGCGATACCCTAACTATTGGTACCATTGTAGCAAGTATTAGCGGTGGCAAAGCATCGGCACAAAGCCCAGCAAAAATCGAAACAGTAGCAGCACAAAATCCCGTGGCAACGGCAAATAATGTGGCTTACGCCGATAAAACCCCATCGCCAGCGGCAGCGAAAATATTAGCCGAAAAAGGCATTGATGCCAGCTCAGTAAGTAGCACAGGCATAGGCGGACGTATTACCAAAGAAGATGCTTTAAAAGCCGAAGCTCCAAAAGCGGCTGCAAAACCAGTTGTTGCACAAGCAGTTGTGCCATTAGCTTCACAAACTGGCGAACGGGTAGAACGAAGAGAGAAAATGTCGCCTTTGCGAAAAACCATAGCCAAACGTTTGGTAGCCGTAAAAAACGAAACCGCAATGCTTACTACTTTTAACGAAGTAAATATGGCACCCGTAATGGAGTTGCGAAAAAAATATAAAGACCAATTTAAAGAAAAACACGGCGTAGGTTTAGGCTTTATGTCGTTTTTTACAAAAGCAGTAACCGAAGCATTAAAAGATTTCCCAGCTGTTGGTGCTCGTATAGAAGGCGAAGAATTTGTGTACAGCAACTTTGCCGATATTTCTATAGCGGTATCAGCCCCAAAAGGTTTGGTAGTGCCCGTAATACGCAATGCCGATGCAATGAGCTTAGCGCAGATAGAAAAAGCGGTAGTTGCCCTGGCTACCAAAGCCCGCGATAGCAAACTAACGATTGAAGAAATGACAGGCGGCACTTTTACCATTACTAATGGCGGTGTTTTTGGTTCGATGATGAGTACACCTATAATTAATGCGCCACAATCGGCCATTTTAGGAATGCACAATATTGTAGAACGCCCAATGGCCGAAAACGGACAGGTGGTAATTCGCCCAATGATGTACTTGGCCTTATCATACGACCATAGAATTATTGACGGAAGGGAATCTGTAGGGTTTTTGGTAAGGGTAAAACAGTTATTGGAAGACCCTAGTAGGTTGTTGTTAGGGGTGTAGAAAAAGTTTTCTATATTTAGCTTGGTATTTGATAGATACCCTTTGCGTAAACCTTCGCATACTTTGATATAAAAGTTTTTGATTTTATTTTACCGCAAAGAGCGCAAAGTTAAACCGCAGCGAACACAAAGTTGGATGTAAAAAAATTTGAAATAAATTTCTAGAAACTAGGGGATGTGCGACAAGACTGAAAACTGGTTTAAATAAAATACATCAGAGCCAACCAAAATATATTTATATTTGAATAAACTAACAATATATGAACGCTACCATAAGTTTAAAATTATTTGATATTACCCAAGAGTTTATCAAGGATAAAGAAAAAGCCAGAGAATTTGTAGCCAAAATCGAAGAAACCATTGATGATAAATTTAATACCGAAAGAAATAATTTAGTTGCCAAAATAGATTTAGCTGAAATGGAAACTAGAGTTGAAAAAAGGTTTTCGGATACTATTAAAACCATTTATATTGTTGGTTTGATACAGTTTATTGCAATAGTGGGTAGCGTATTAGCTATTGTAAATTTTATGATAAAGTAATTTTTTGGCAAAAAAACCAAATAATGGTAAATCTTTCAATGATGTATTTGGCTTTATCCTACGACCATAGAGTTATTGATGGAAGAGAGTAGGTAGGGTTTTTAGTTAGGGTAAAACAGTTGTTGGAAGACCCAAATAGGTTGTTGTTGGGGGGGGTAAAGGATTTGATTAATACATTTAGATGGGTGTAAAATTGATATACTTTGCGTAATTCTTTGCAATCTTTGCGGTAAAAGATTTTGATAAGTTTTTTTACCGCAAAGCGCACAGAGAACACAAAGCTGGGTTAATAAAACCCAAATACAACTTAGGCGAGCGTTTAAGAGTAAAATTATTTATTCTAAACAATTTTACTGTTCAACTAATTAATTACATTTGTTAATAAAATAAGTTTACAATTATGAATAGTAAATACTTCTTCTACGGCTTTTTTTCTGTTTTCGGCTTATTTACCATAAACGAAATCAAACAAAAAAAGCAAACTACTAACGATAGGTTGTCATCTTACTGGGCTAAAGTGGGTTATACTGTAAACAAAGTTTATAATGAGCAAAAGCCAACTACCAAATAAGCCCAACTCGCATAACGTACAACAAGTATCGGTAAGCAAAACATCTTTTTATCAAGGGCAATTACCCCCTCCCGAAATGATGGAGCGTTACAATAACATAGACGCTACCTTTGCAAACCGTATTATAACAATGGCCGAAAACGAAGCCAAACACAGCCATAAAATAGAAAACCGAACAAGTAACGTAATGCTTATATCTATGATATTAGGTATGTTATTTGCTTTCGCATCTGTTCTTATAGTTTGTTTTTTGGTTTATTTTGCATTGGCAAATGGCTTTAGTGTTGCGGCATCTACCATAGCAGTAGGTGTTATTGTAGGTATAGCGGGCATTTTTTATACAGAAAACAAAAAGATAGTAGCCTGTAATTATCTTGCTTTGGGTTTATGCTTGGCAAATAAAAAATAATATTAAACTGTTAGTAAATACGTGTGGAAACATACAAACGAGAAAATCATGAAGCGTTTCTAATTTCAAAAAAAGAAAATAAATTTTTGTTATGACAGTAATAGAAAAATTAAACGTATCAAAAGTACCTGTTATAGTTTTTAGTAAAAAATTAGAAAAGCTTAAAGGTAAGGTGTTGTTTCCCGAAAAATTAGCTAGAGCGAATGAAATTTTAGCAAATTCGGTATTGCCAGAAATTGTTAAATAATTGTATTGAGGCTTGAGACACGCACCACGGCGGCGGAGATTGGGTCTATGCCTTATGATTTGTAAAATTATAATATGGAGTTCTATTTATTTTTATATGATTACGATAAGACGTATATCAACAATATTGAAGAATTGCCAAATCATAAAGATTATTATAAAAAACTAATTAAGGTGAAAGAGGGATTTTTTAACCAAATAGCTGACATTCAGTTTTTCACTATTGATCCAAGAAAAAAGGATTTAGCAAACTATATTTATGATTGTTCAACTTATTTTAAATGTATTGTGACTTTTGATATTAGCTTTAAGGAAAATTTGAAAGGCCTCAACATTCTAAATTATGTTTTGGAAAGTGAAGATGGTTTTGAAGATTTTGATGATAATGAATTGGATAGCTATAGCATTTTTTGAATTATGAATATGATTATTCAACAAAAAGTTTTTAATATGTATAGGCATCACGGTGCTAACATGCTTGAAATATTAGAAGGTCCAGTACTTGAAAGACAAGTAATGTCATTTAAAGAATACTTAGAGGACATTTTATGGTTTTTAAGTGACTCGACAAATGGCAATATTGTTATGCCAAAATGTGAGCTTCCATATTTAAATTCCAAAGTTTTAGAGTTAAAAAATAAAGGATTGCTCAACGAAAAAATTTCAATAGAAAGTGGAACTTTCTTAATTAAGTGCATTAAAAAGGATAAAAGCGACATTTTAAACCTTTTAAAGTTTTTGAAAGAAATATTTAGTAACGAAATAAAAAGAGATATTTTTTATACATGGGATTCTGGCAGTTTAATCTTTAATAAGGAATTACAACTAAAAGACTCTGTACTAAACACCTTTTTTGATGGTTATGTTGAATGAATATTGAGTAAAGAAGCAATAAAAAATAACATTAACCCTCTTACAGTATTCGAAGATCATATTTTGAAAAGTAGTATTGATGTATTTTCTGATTATAAGATTTGGAGTTTATTTCTCTTAACGGATAAAAACACCGCATTGATGCCTCACCTTATGAATGATTTCTCCAAAAAGCTTGAGACTTTTAACTTGCGAAGAATAAAATTTTTTTTAACAGATAATTATGAAATTTAAGCAATACCAGAATTTGAAATGTTTGAAGCCGTGGATTTTAAAATTTTTATTCATTTTAATAATATTAAATTTAAGAATAACTCATTAATGAGTTATCAAAATATTTCCAACTCTTACATTATGGAAACTCATGCCGGGGAAATTTATTAAAATTGAGTCATTAAGCTTCCCTGTCCCCGCATTGTTAAGCTTTTTCAGCGTCACTTGTGAGGATAATTAAACAAAGTTTGAAACTTCTAACATTCTTTTACTTTTGTAAAGTCTATTACAAATCCTAAGGTTAACAAACTAATCAACATTTTTTACATTAATTAACTTGGTTTTAAAACGGATTTAAAATCCTATGATATTACCATCTTAACCACAAATCCTGAAGAGCGGATGCTAATTGCTTCTGGTGGTGTCTGCTTTTCGCCTAAATAAATCTTTAAGTGCGTTAGTTTCCTTTTTCAACTGTTCTATGCGCTTTCTTGTTGTGTCCGCTGTATTTTTTAATTTTTTGTTTGCGTCTGTTATCGCTTGCCTTGCCACATTTTCGCTTGTGGCTACTACATCGGCAACACGTTGTATTTTTTTGGTGGCAACCGCAGCACCGCCATTTACTAATTTTACCGCCTTATTAATTTGAGATTGAGCTGAATCGGCACCTATTACTTTTGCTGCAGCTATGATTAAGGTGGTAGTGGTATCATTGGGTGCCTTACCCAGTATATTATTAGTTTTAAATAGCAACTCATCATGCACTGCATTAGGCAAGCCGCCGTTGGCAACATAGTAAGTCTTACTGGTTAAATAAACGGTTCGGGCACTGTCTAGTTTTGCTTTCGCATCAGCTATTTTAGAACTGTCTTTACTGGCAATGGCATCGTCGTAAAGTAATTGCGCATCTGTTAATGTTAATGCGGCGTCTTCATAAGTTTTCGTAAAGTCAATTTTTTGGTTAGTGTTGGTTGGGTTGGTGCAGCCGATAAAACAAAGGGCAAACAAAAAAATTAAGATTATAAATTTCATGTTATTTTGAAGTAGTAAATTGATTAACTATTTTTTTTAACGAGGCAGTTTGGTCTGTTTCGGTTATTTTATTTCCTAATCTGTCAATTTCTAAGTTATTAATGCTTTTGGCGAAGTCTAAATATTTTAGGTAGCTGTTTAATACGGCTACTCTGGTGGTGCTGTTATCAAACGCTGTGTTATTTAGGTTTTTAACAAACGTTTCCATATTGTCTATGCACACAATATAAGCTTGAAATGCGTTAGGGGTAAAATGATTATTTACCAAACTATTGCCCTCCAACTGTGGATATAGCTTGGGCAATTCAACCGGTGTTTTCCTTAAAGTCTCTGATAAATTAACTCCCGAATTTACAGTGTTCAAATACATTCCTTTGGTTTTCATTTGGCAATTTTCTATTGCCAAATTGGTGGTGTTCAAAAGCTTTACGAGATTTTTCTTTTGATTAATGTCATCTAAATAAGTGTTGACTGATAAAGCAACAAACAAACCTGTAAACGTAGACATTAGGGATACGATAAAACTGAAAGTGTCCTGATTGTTTTTGCGCCACGGACTCTCTCTCTTAAAATTTAAAATGAAAATACTAAAGCTAATTAGTACTAAAGCAACTACAATGAAAGTAACCATAATCCTGTTGGTGTTGCGTTTAAAATATTTTTTTTAAATATAGTAATAAAACTCACTAACGCACTTAATTTTATGATGTTGTATTAGGTGTTATAACTGTCCGAACAAATAATGTATAAAAGGGGCTTGTAAAATCCTAATTTTAAGTTGCAAAACTTTAAAAATAAAAAAGTATAAGCCCCTGCTGTACCAACTCTTCAGTGCTCTCGAAAGTGTTAAGTTTTTTTAGCGTAACTTGTGAGAGTATATAAATAAAATTTTGAACTTTTTACATTCTTCAACTTTTGTAATTCGATTACAAATCCCAAGATTAACAAACTCATCAACATTTTTTATATTAATTAACTTAAGTTTAAAATGGATTACAAATCATACGATATTACCTTCTGGATTATAAATCGGGACGAGGGGGCAATATTGCTTATGTGACCTAAATTTTTTTGAGTATAATACAAATTCACTTTATTTATAAATTCGATATGCGCAATCGCTAACGTATCAAAATATAATACAGTATTTATTTTTAACCTTAATTACTTAAACTTTCTTTCTTCTTATAGAAAACCATCTTAAACAAAATAACCAATTTTTCAACAATAAAACCAACTAACAATCCACCCAAAGCACAAGCCAAAGCTTTTGAAAGCCAGGCAAGAACAGGGAAATCTGTTAAGGCAACATCTATATCATGTAATATATGAGTGGTAAACGGAATACCATGAGCTATAATCTCGGCACCAACCCTTGATGCCGCAAGTTTGCAACTTGGGATAAACTTACATTTATTATAAAAAACAAATGTCAATATTTTTTCTGCTCCCTTAAAATCACACACTCTTGAAGCACAAATAGATATTTGCAATCTACAATTAACCGAAACCAAGAAAACTCCGATTATCAGTAAGTTATTTAAAGGTTAAAATCATTCGATTTGTGAAACGGACTTAAAAATGTATAGCACCCTTAAGTTTGTTAATAATGATACTTTTACATTTAAATAAAAGCTACATTTACTACTATAAATTTTATTCTATGAAAATATTATTAGATATACCCGACAATAAAGCCTCATCACTAATGGATGTGTTAAAAAGTATTTCGTATGTTAAAGTAAAGCCGCTAACCAATGCCAAAGCATTATTAATGAAGGAAATAAAAGAAGCTGTTGAGGAAATGAAATTGATTAAGAGTGGTAAAAAGAAAGCTCGAAATGCAGAAGATTTTTTAAATGAGCTAAAAAATTAAAACTATTGCTGTTTTTGAAAAGCAAGCCAAACGACTGATAAAAAAATACGCATCATTAAAAAAAGAGCTTTTAGAATTAGTTCAAAATTTAAAAGAAAATCCCGAGCAAGGCACCGCTATTAGTAAAAATTATTTCAAAATTAGAATTTCGATAGCATTTAAAGGTAAGGGTAAAAGTGGTGGTGCAAGAGTAATTGCAAACTTTATTATCTCTGATGCTACCATTTACCTCCTCACTATTTACGATAAATCAGAAAAAGAAAATCTTACAGATAACGAACTAATAGACTTATTAGAAGATATTGCAAAGTAAAGCTAAAAAACTAGCTTTATTAAATTAAAGAGTTTCGAAGATTGGTAAATAAAAAGTTGATCTAAAAACCAGCCAACAAATACTTTAAACCAAATAAAGATTTATTTATATTTGAACAAATAAAGAAATATGAACACTACCACAAGTTCAAAATTATTTGATATTACCCAAGAGTTTATCAAGGATAAAGAAAAAGCCAGAGAATTTGTAGCTAAAATTGAAGAAACGATAGACGATAAATTTAATACCGAAAGAAATAATTTAGTTACCAAAATAAATTTAGCTGAAATGTAAACTAGAGTTGAAAAAAGGTTTTCGGATACCAATAAAACCATTTATATTGTTGGTTTGATACAGTTTATCGCCATATTGGGTAGCGTATTAGCTATTGTAAATTTTATGATAAAGTAGTTTTTTGGCAAGAAAACAAATCATTATATCAACCCCTCCCATGATGTACATAGCCAAATTATACGACCATAGAATTATTGATGGAAAGGAGTCGGTTGGGTTTTTAATTAGGGTAAAACTATTATTAGATTATCCCAACACTCTCTAAAATGCAATCTTCTAAAATATTTATAAAATATTTTTCTTACAAAACCACTTATCATTGGTTGGTTTGATTAAACTGCCTTAGGTTTATGTAAGTTTATTGGTTAATTTGTGTATAATAAATAATGGGGTGTTATTTCTAACCCCCCATTGTTATATTAAGATGTGATGTGTATGCTATTTCTTTATAAATTTACTACTTCTAACGCCTTGTAAATCTTTAAAAATTATTATGTAAACACCTGTTTTATAAGAAGAAACATCAAAAAAACCTTTTACAAAACTTTTAGCATTGTTAATTTCTTTAGAATTAATAATAGCACCTTTGCTATCTATTATCGTTACCGTATTGAAAGCACCTCTGGCCTTTATAGAGAAATTTAATAGGTTGCTGGTAGGGTTTGGATATATTTTAGTATTAGAATCGTCTTTAGTTTTGTTGCCTTCTTTCGGATTTTCTAAACTTAAAACGCCCTCAGGTAAATTTCCGGCTAGTAGTACATTATTATCGAATACAGGAATATTTACAATACTTGAGTATCCTCTTGGCACCACATTTTCGCCAACACCTTTATATGACCAATCGTTGGAGTTATCCCATCTACTTGAGCTTGTTAAAGTAAAAACTACTTCTTTTTCGTGATGCGGAAACCTTGGGAAAAGAATTGGATCTAAATAGCTATCCGGACTTTCTTTACACCCTCCAGGATAAATGTTTATATCAGGAAACGAAACTTCTACATAATATAAATCATCTTTAACTTGCACAGGGTCTTTTATAACTACGCCATCTACAGCAAAACTTAAATTATTTTGTCTTGTAACTGTAATTACTGAACCAGGCTCTTGAGTGTAATAGTATTTAAAGGACATTTTGTTTCTTATTACCGCTGGCCATGCAGAGTGATTTACAATTAATGCACTCAATTGTACTGATTTTGCAGTTGTAGATATTTGCTTAACACGAACAAAATATTCTTTACCATCGGTACTTTCTGGTGAGGGAAAATTTGGTAATAAGCTACCAGATTGCTCAGCAAGTACATCAACCATTCTCGCTAAACAGCCTTCAAATCCTTTTTGGTAAGTTGGCCCAACTTCGTGGTTTGGCCCACTATAGGCATTAGGGTCGTACGATCCGTCATAATTTGGGCTTGTTAAACCACCATAGCATACGTGTCGAGGTTTTACGGTTGAAAAATCGCCTAATAAATCACAAGCCGGATATTCAGGATTGTACGAGAATTTTGGACCATCCCAAAAGCCTTGAGAAGGGCCATGCAAAACATTTGTTGAAATTACTTTTTCAGGTGGGTTAAACCCAACTAAATAACTGCGATTTAAGGGGTTATTACCAAATGCATAATCAATATTTTTTTTCGCAAAAGCTATATAATTGGTGTATTTTGGATGCGTAGCGGTTAATAGCTTATCTGCGGCAACAAGTAAGCAAAAGTTTGCACATTGCATTCCACTAAGTGCTAAATGGCCTGGACCAAATTCGGGCATTCCCGATGGGGTAATTCGTGATAATAAACTTCCGTCGGCTAATGATGTTATCATTGTGCCGTATAATATGTCTCTAGCTTTACCACCACGTAAACGTATATGTTGTATAGGTGTATTTACGCCACAATATTTGGCCAGCAAAATATAGCACATTGATTCAACATTTGAATTAAATTTACCTTGTGCACTCCAATCATTTCTAACTTGGTCGTACATAAAGCCTCTGGAACCATCTTCAAACAACGGAGGTAAAGGAAATTTAGAATTATCAGTATATTCAATAGCTTGGGTTAAAAAATCGTTTCCATAGGCCGCATTTTTATTTAATTCGGCACCGTGTATCCATAATGAAGCCCAGCATAATTGAGCAGAATAGTTTACTCCGGGTCTAAATTTGGCTATAGTGTTATCCCATCTTCCTCCTGCAAATTCACTGTCTACAATGGTACCATTTTTGTTTTTTAAAGTTCCTGGAGCCGGTACCCCTGGCCCACCATCAACGGGTTGTTTAAATACGTATGTTTTAGAAAAATTGTACAACATTTTTGAACGCTCTAACAATAAATCGGCATAGGCTACATCATTAGCATTGGTTCCATCGCCCCTGAAAACCATTGATGCAGATGCCATTGAGGCTGCCATATTTGCAACTGAATTTGGTGCTGGGGCATCTTTATCGGCGTAATAAACCGGACGTTGGTAATTTGGAAAATCACTTAGGTTAAATAATGTTGTTTCTACAACCTCATGTGGAATTGATAAATAAACTTGCTCATTTATTGTTTCGTTTGCAGGGTCAATAGGTCTGCCTCGGTACGAGTCTTCGCCACTTTCACCACCCGAGCCTCCTACAATCATGTAAATTCTGTACTTGGTTACATTTGTTGGGTCATTTGGGTCGAATCGAAAACATTTTAGAAAGTAATCGTTTATCCATTTTAGGTTACCTTTATTATATACATCTAAATTATTATTTAAATAGGCATTTGGATACTCTAATCTTCCCCAAGCTAACATAGTTGAAGATATGGTAAATTGTGGATTCCATTTTGGGGGGTCGCCAGCATCAAACCAACCGCCAGTTAAATCTGGAACACCATTTGGCGCATACGGATCGTTTGTTATTGCTTTACCATCACTCATGTAAGAGTTTGATTTCCAGTTTACTCTGTTAGGTATAATTGTGCCATTGGGTAAAGTAACCCCATTCGCTACTGCACCTGCTCGTTGCAATTCCAGAAAGAAAACCGTTTTCTGAAATGCTTCTTTGTAATTAAATTGGGCAAAAATAACGGAATGGGTTAAGGTAAAAAGTATAATTAACCCTAGTTTTAAAATATGTTTTTTCATAATATATATGATAGTTTAAAATTAATTTGAAATGTAAATGTAATTAATGTTTGTAAATAAATTAAATAAATATGATAAAAGTACAACTACTTTAAACTCCTAAAAAACTATTTATGGAAACAATTAAGCGCTTTTTTTTATCAGTTTATAATTTTGTGAAAACAAGAAAATAGCTTAAACAGCTTTTGCGATTGATTTATGTCCAATAATTAATAGTAGTTCATCGTTTTTTTTATTTCTAACCTGAGTTCGAGTATTAAACTAAAGTGTAATTTACTGTAAATCAATGTTATTACGTTTTTAAAGCGTTAACGACAGTAGCGGCCCGCCTGCCGGCCGGCAGGCATCCTTTTTTATCCCCTTAACCCCCAAAGGGCTAATACGTTAAATCCCCCCTTTTGGGCATAGCCGTCAAGCACTTTTTATAACTATTTGGTTTTCAATTAATTAAAAGGCATATTTAATCAGCTCACTTTTTTCAGGAGTAAGCTTGTTTTTT
>JAYULE010000063.1:0-4259 GCA_043763845.1 Sphingobacteriales bacterium | reverse complement strand
AAAATGCTAAATCGTAAATACTTTACTATGCCAACTATTGGCAATGGGAATTTCCCAATTATTTTTTAAATCGTTATAAGTGTTAACTAAATTATTGAAAACTATAGTTTTTGAATTTATAATTTGTTTTTTTAATAAAGTTTCGAAGTTTGTTTTATCGGTTATTTTTACAACTTCATTTTCTTTATAAGCCATATTAAATCTGTTAAACAAATCAATACCAAACTCTTGTTCAATTTGTTTAATTACCCTTACCGATGCATCAATTGAGCAGCCACTTGCACCAGCTAATTCTTCATCAACCCATAAAATCAAAAACAAGTTGTATCTAATTTCGAAACCCGAACTAAGTGCTGTGCCGTGTGCTTGCCAATTTTGGGTAAAATTAATTAAGGTGGTATTTATTTGGTCGCTCTCTTTTTGGGTTAATAATCTATCGGCTTGGTATATCCAAATTTTCGAACTGGAGTTAATTTTCATATTTAATTTTAAAAAGATGAATTTTTGATAATAATTTTGTTACAATATGTTTAAACATTAGTTTTTTAATATATTTGTTTCACAAATGTATACACATTATGACACAAAATAGATACCAATATATGTTTGCGATTGGTTTGTTGATGTTAATTCATACAAGCATTATGTTTTTTTGGTTAGAAAACATTAAACAACCCACTAATTTAAATACTTTAAGCAAAAGTGCTGTTGTTAAAACATCGTTTAAAAGCCAAACTAAACCTTTAAAAATTAACTTTATAAATTATTAGCTTTAGCAGTAATTTCGGCAATATCTAAAACCAATAAATTGCTTTCTTGGTTGGTTTGTTTTACTCCATCGTTAATCATAGTAGCACAAAAAGGGCAACCTACTGCAACAATATTTGCATTAATTTGGCTAATATCTTGCATACGCTCTAAGTTAATATCTTTTTTACCGTTTTCGGGTTCTTTAAACATTTGTGCGCCACCTGCGCCACAACACAAACCGTTTTGTTTACAGCGTTTCATTTCTACCAAATCGGCATCTAAAACTTCTAAAACTTTACGTGGTGCTTCGTAAACATTGTTGCCACGGCCTAAATAACAGGGATCGTGAAAAGTTATTCGTTTACCTTTAAAAACCTCATTGTTTTCGGTTTTAAGTTTGCCTTCGGCAATTAAATTGGCAATTAATTGGGTGTGGTGTATTACTTCGTAGTTGCCTCCAAGTTGTGGGTATTCGTTTTTAATGGTGTTAAAACAATGCGGGCAAGCTGTTACAATTTTTTTTATATTGTAACCATTTAACACTTCTATATTAACCATGGCTTGCATTTGAAAAAGAAACTCGTTTCCAGCCCGTTTTGCAGGGTCGCCGGTGCAACTTTCCTCGGTACCTAAAACGGCAAAATTAATGCCTACATGGTTTAAAATTTTGGCAAACGCTTGGGTTACTCTTTGCGCTCGTTCATCGTAACTGCCAGCACAGCCTACCCAAAATAAAATTTCGGGGCTTTGGCCATTAGCTACCATGTTGGCCATTGTTGGCACTTTAATATTAAAATCAGTCATCGGCTAAAATTTAATTTTGTTGGGAGTTTGCCCAGTTTAACCTATCGGCAGCAGCATATTTCCAAGGTGCGCCATTATTTTCGATATTACCAAACATGTTATTTAAACTATTTGGTGCTTTAGACTCTTCCATTACTGCATATCTACGCAAATCTAAAATTATAGAAAGTGGGTCGATATTTATTGGACAAGCCTCTACGCAGGCGTTACAGGTGGTGCATGCCCAAATTTCTTCTCGGCTTATGTAATTGTCTAAAAGCGATTTTCCATCATCAAAACCTAAATCATTTTTGTCTAAATTTTTACCTACTTCGGTTATCCTATCGCGGGTATCCATCATTATTTTGCGTGGCGATAATAACTTGCCAGTAATATTTGCTGGACAAACGGCAGTACAACGACCGCACTCGGTACAAGTATAAGCGTTTAGCAATTGTATTTGACTTAAGTCTGTAACATCTTTTGCACCAAAACGCAAAACTTCGGTTGTGGGTGGCGGTATAAAAGTTGGGTCTAACATTGCTTTAACTTCGTTAGTTACCAATTGCATATTGTTAAATCCGCCTATGGCGTTTAAATTAGCATACCAAGTGTTGGGGAATGCTAATATAATATGCAAGTGTTTTGATAATGGTAAGTAATTAAGAAAGGCTAAAATACCCAAAATGTGTAACCACCAGCAAAAACGTTCTATAAAAACTAAGGCTTGCGCCGATTGTGGAAGCATAAAACCCAAATGCTGCGAAATAGGAAAATATCCCGCCAAGGTGTAATTTGGGTGGTTTAGGAGTTGCAGTTGCAAATCGCTGGCGTTCATTAATAAAAAAGCGCACATTAACACCACCTCGATAAGTAAAATATTGGTTGCATCTTGTTTTGGCAAAGTGGTCATTTCTACTCCCGAAAACCGTTTAATTTTTAAAACTAACCTGCGAGCTAAAAAAGCGATTACCGCTATTAAAACCAATAAGGCGACGATTTCGAAACTTCCAATTAAAAAATTATAAAAACTACCTAAAAAACTAAATATGCGGTGTGTGCCAAATAAGCCATCAATAATAATCTCTAAAACCTCAATATTAATAATGATAAAACCTGCATAAACTATAAAATGTAGGATTGCAACAACTGGTTTTACACCCATTTTTGATTGCCCAAAGGCAACTTTGAGCATATTGTGCCAACGTTGTTTTTTATTATGGGTTGGGATGCTTGATTTACCCAGTTTTATATTGCGAACAATTTTTTTTGCATTTTTATAAAACAACGCCACCGCCGCAACAAAAGCAATAAAAAAAAGTATTTGTGAAACCATAATTGAATATATAATTTTAATGCGAATTTATAAAAACCATTTAAATGTTGAAGTAAATAGGTTTTTTCTTTTTTTGTTATAATATATACAACTGAAATGCAATATAATACCACAATAACCACAAAATAAATTACCAATAGTTTGCACAATAAGAAAAAGAAGCTACATTTGCATTCCGATAACAATAACCGATTGTTTTAAAATGGTGCGGTAGCTCAGTCGGTAGAGCAAAGGACTGAAAATCCTTGTGTCGCCGGTTCGATCCCGGCCCACACCACTGGAAAATTAAGCCTTTCAATGTAAATTGAAGGGCTTTTTTTTTATTTAAACCCACCAAAAAAGTTTGTTACAGAAAATAAAACGGTTTTGCGTTGCGTGGTTTGGGCAAAAATATTAGCGTTTGCTGTAAGCAAAAATAACGGAAAATTATTTTTAAGAAATCGCAAAAACCTGAGAAAAATTTTAATGCAGTGTTATTAATTGTAATGCTACAATTTTAAAAATGTTATATTATTAACTCATAATTTAAAAGATGAAATTTTTAAATTACATTTGGATAAATTTTTATCAAATAAAAATATTTAAATATTAACGCATATTTTAAATATTTTTGGTAATAAAATAAAATTATTATTCGTTATGTTTTTGAGCCAATTTTTAGTTCACAAATATACTTTTTCACTTTATCATATTATTTTTACTTAAATCCACTATGAAAAAATTTTTAGTTAATGCTACTTTTTGTTTGATTGTTTTTTTTGGTTATAAAAATTGCTTTGCACAAGACCTAAATAGAACACGAATTATTGAAATTACCACCCAAGTACAAAATAGCCCAGCAGCCTTAATTTTTAGTTGGCCCGCAATTAATACAGGTAGGCAGGTATCTATATTTAGAAAATCTAAAGATGATTTAGATTGGGATTTAAACAAACCAATTGCAACGCTACCCGGCAATGCCACCACATTTACAGATAATACTGTGGTTGAGGGTATAGGATACGAATACTTTTTTAGAGGCTTTGGCGAAAACGGCAATCCATACACATATATTTATGGTGGTGTAAATTTAACACAAACAGATAATAGAGGCAAATTAATTCTACTGGTTGATGATAGCTTTACAATATCGTTAAGTGCCGAATTAAAACGTTTAGAAGAAGATATTGAAGGAGATGGTTGGCAAGTTATTAGGCACAATGTAAATAGAAACGCAACTGTACCAAGTGTAAGAGCGTTAATTAAAGCAGACTATGTAAGCGACCCCGAAAACGTAAAAGCTGTTTTTTTATTTGGGCACATACCTGTACCCTACAGTGGAGACATTGCTTGGGATAGTCACCCAGACCATAATGGTGCATGGCCCGCCGATGGATATTATGGCGACATG
>JAYULE010000062.1:0-4282 GCA_043763845.1 Sphingobacteriales bacterium | reverse complement strand
GAACCAATATGAAAATGGATGCCTAAAAATTTAAGGTTTTTACAGGTTTTTAAAGCATCGGCAACAGCTGGCAACTCCCACATATTTATACCAAACTTGTTTTCATCAAGCCCGGTAGTTATGTATTTATGTGTGTGAGCATCCACATTTGGATTTACACGTATGGCAATGCCAGCAGTTTTGTTTTTTGCTTGGGCTAACTCGTTTATCACAAAAAGCTCTTGCACACTTTCTACATTAAAGCAAAAAATATTCAAGTCTAGGGCTCTGTTTATTTCACTATCGCTTTTCCCTACACCTGCAAAAACAGTTTGTGCAGGTAAAAATCCTATTTCTTAAGCTCTAATAAGTTCGCCGCCCGATACACAATCGGCACCTAAACCATTGTTTTTAATTAACTCTAAAATGGTTTTATTACAGTTAGATTTTAAAGCAAAATGTACATGAAAATTATATTTAGCTGCCGCGGTATTGCAAACATCTAAGGTATTTTTTAGTAAACCTAAATCGTAATAATAAAAAGGTGTTTGGTGCTGAGCAAAATCAGCAACTATTTTGGCATTAAACATTTGCCTCATTGTTAAAATATTTTTAGTCGAATAAACGGTTATGTAAACTTCTTAAGGCTTCAACTTTATCAGCGGTTTTAACCAACAAAGAAATGTTGTAGTTAGAGCCACCGTACGAAATCATACGAAGCGGAATATGTTTTAAGCCCTCAAAAATACGAGATGCGTAGCCGTGGGTTTCGGCACCCATATCGCCCACTATGCAAATAATAGAGTGGTTAACATCAACTTCAACAATTCCAAAATCGCTTAAATCTTTGGTAATTTCGCCCAAAAATCGAGTATCATCAATAGTAACAGATACTGCAACTTCTGATGTGGTAATCATATCAATAGGCGTTTTATAGCGTTCAAAAATTTCGAAAACTCGGCGTAAAAAGCCATAAGCCAATAACATACGGCTCGATTGTATTTTTATAGCTGTTATGCCATCTTTTGCAGCAATTGATTTTATTTTTCCTTTTTCGCTTTCGCTAGATATTAAAGTGCCGTGTGCACTAGGCTCCATAGTATTTAATAACCTTACGGGGATTTTATATTTTTGAGCAGGAAAAACCGATTGCGGGTGTAAAATTTTAGCCCCAAAATAGGCCAATTCCGCAGCTTCATCAAAAGATAGGTTGGCAATAGGTTTTGTTCCTTTTACAATGCGAGGGTCGTTGTTGTGCATACCGTCAATGTCAGTCCAAATTTGTACTTCCTCAGCTTTTATGCCCGCTCCAATAAGCGATGCCGTATAATCACTACCTCCACGGCGTAAATTATCAATCTCACCAAATGAATTTCTACATATAAAACCTTGAGTTATAAAAAGGTTTACATTAGATTTAGCTTGCAACAGTGGTGTTAAATGCTCGGTTATAAAATCAACCACGGGTTCGTTATCTTCATCAATTTTCATAAAATCGAGTGCGGGTAATAATGCCGAGAGAACGCCAATTTGTGTTAAATAAATATGATACAAAGTGGTAGAAAGTAACTCGCCCTGAGCTAAAATAACTTTTTCTTCGATAGTAGTAAATATATCGTTTGCAAAATTGGCTATTAAATCAAAATGAAAATCAATAATGGTTTTTGCTTGTTCTAAATAGTTAGCATCGGCGTAAAGCTCTTTAATAAAAAGGTCGTATTTATCTTTTAATGTTTGTACCAACATTGCCGCCTTAGGTTTATCGCCTGCTAAATAAGCTGCCGAAATTTCTACCAAATTATTGGTAGTGCCCGATACTGCCGAGAGTACTACAATTTGTTGCTCTTGAGGATTTATTATATCCCGCAATTTTTTCATTCTATCAGGGCTACCTACAGATGTGCCACCGAATTTTAAAACTTTCATTTAATTATTTTTGATTAGGATTATAAGATTTTTAAAAATCGAGTAAAAATATACAAAAAAAATAATTTTAATGGGAGATACCAAGAATATATTTGTTTGTGGGGTATAGAAAAAAGATGACTTTTTCTTCTAAAACCTAACCCTGCTTAAATTACGCATATTTCGCAATATTAAATACTGGCGGTGATAAATAAATGCGGTTGGTTTTGCTGGGCTCCAACGCCTTGGGTTTGGTAAACACGCAATTAACAAGGCGGCTTGGCTTTTAGTTAAACGATGGCAACTTTTACCGTAGTAAGTTTGGGTGGCTGCTTCGGCACCATAAATACCATCACCTGTTTCAATTACGTTTAAATACACTTCTAAAATGCGCTGTTTACTCCAAAGCAATTCTATTAGCACTGTAAAATAAGCCTCAAATGCTTTACGTAAGTAGGAGCGACCGTTCCATAAAAAAACATTTTTGGCAGTTTGCTGGCTAATGGTGCTACCACCACGCAGTTTTTTGGGACTTTTATTGCGTTGGTAAGCTCTTTCTATCGCTTTAAAATCAAAACCGTTATGTATCATAAACCTAGCATCTTCGCCAGCCAAAGCTGCTTTTTTTAAATTGTTTGATATTTCATCATAGTTTTTCCAGTCTTTAACAATTTTCCAAGGCTTACTATTAAATTTCCTTTCAAAACCACGTTCAACCATTAAATAGGTTAGGGGAGGGTTTATAAATTTGTAAATAAATACCCAAAAAAAGGTTAGCGCAAAAAACCAACCTACTCCTTTTAGTAAAAGGTTGCCAATAAATTTTAAACGGTTTGGTTTGTTTTTTCTAAAAGCCATTTGTACAAAACTAAAAATGCTTCCCAATTTTTACATTGGGAAGCATTAAATTTTTTTCGATTGCTCGATTATAAAAAATTATTCGGCTACAACAGCAAAAGGAACTTGTACTTTTACTTCTTTGTGTAAGTTTAAGTTAGCAATATAATCGCCAACAAATTTTACATCAGTTTCAAAAGTAATTCTTCTTCTATCTACATCAAAGCCTAATTTTTTCAATGCATCAGATACTTGAATAGTATTTACAGCACCAAATATTTTACCAGTTTCGCCAGCTTTAGCACCAATAGTTAATTTAACATCGGTTAAGCGTAACGCAACAGCATCGGCATCCATTTTAATTTTTTCTTGTTTAAACTGAGCTTGTTTAATATTCTCAGCTAAAACTTTACGGGCCGACTCGGTAGCCATAGCAGCATGACCTTGAGGTATTAGGTAATTACGGCCGTAACCTGGCTTTACATTAACGATATCGTCTTTTTCGCCTAGGTTTTTTACGTCTTGTTTTAATATTACTTGCATTTTTCTAGCCTCCTCTTATTTTAAACCATCGGTTACGAAAGGCAATATGCCAATATGTCGAGCTCTTTTAACTGCTTGCGCTACTTTACGTTGATATTTTAACGAAGTACCTGTTAAGCGGCGTGGTAAAATTTTACCTTGGTCGTTAATAAATTTCAATAAGAAATCCCCGTCTTTGTAATCAATGTATTTAATTCCGTTTTTCTTAAAACGGCAATATTTTTTTCTGTTATCATCCACCTTTGGGGCAGTAACATACTGGATTTGATCTTTTGCCATTAGTTTGCTGCAGCCTCCACTTTCTCAGTTTTTTTCTTGTTAAATGCGCCAGTACGTTTTTTGTCGTTGTACGCAACAGCATGTTTGTTTAAACTAATTGTTAAAAATCTCATTACACGTTCGTCACGCTTTAATTCGATTTCTAATTTGCCGATAACCTCACCCTGAGCTTTAAACTCAGTAAGGTGAAAGTATGCTGTTGACTTTTTTTCAATCGCATACGCTAGTTTTTTCAAACCCCAATTGTCTTCCATAACAATTTCGGCTCCGTTATCAGTAAGTATTTTAGAGAATTTTGCAATTACTTCTTTAGCTACTTCTTCTGATAACAACGGGGTAAGAATGATGGTGGTTTCGTATTGATTCATCTCTTACTTGTTGAATGTTTATTTTCCGCTTTTTTACGGACTGCGAAAGTAAGGATATTATTTTTGAATAGCAAAAAATTTTAAAGGTTTGTTTTGCTTAATGATTAATTTGCAAGTTTCCGCTTATAAATTCGTAATAACTTGAGTATGATTAGTAAACATGGTTTTTGTAATGATTAGGGCGTTTCCTGCCTGCCGGTAGGCAAGGTAACACGCCGTCCGCTGCCTGCCTGCCGGTAGGCAAGTATCTTTTTTTCTTTTTATCCCCCCGCCCCCCGAAGGGCATAGCCGTCAAGCACTTTTTATAACTATTTGGTTTTCAATTAATTAAAAGGCATATTTAATCAGCTCACTTTTTTCAGGAGTAAGCT
>JAYULE010000061.1:0-4303 GCA_043763845.1 Sphingobacteriales bacterium | reverse complement strand
TATCCCCAAAAATCAAATTCTATTTTTCAACCGCCACAGGCATAGTTTAAAATATTTGGGGCTTTCTCAAAAAC
This sequence comes from Sphingobacteriales bacterium, assembly GCA_043763845.1. GTDB lineage: Bacteria > Bacteroidota > Bacteroidia > Sphingobacteriales > Sphingobacteriaceae > Pseudopedobacter. Next base: position 4,229 of record JAYULE010000061.1, on the reverse strand, counting down.
TGTGGAACATAACTAATATCAATTTCCGTTATACAGGTGTACGATTGGGGACGGCCTAGCTGTTGTTTGGAGCAGGATGCCAATAAATTTTTTGTAGAATTTAACATAAAGCACTACAAAGCAAGTCGCAGCGTGTTGCACTAACAAGGTAAAAGCACTAACCTTAATGCCACGCCTCGAATTGCGCCGTTAAAAATTTATTAAGCATACCCAACAAAACAACAGCAAGCCTTGATTTTTTGTTACTTTTTCATCAAGGAAAAAGTAAATAAAAAAAGGCCTATTAAAAAATATTTGATTGCAGATAAAATATTAGCTGCACAAAATGACGAAAAACATTTTTTTTAACTAAATATATGCCTAATGCAATTTTGCACTGGCTTGTATTTTAAACTATAATTTAATTTTCATGATATCTATATCAATTTTTAAAAGCGTAACTTTTGTTGCGCTTATATGTACAATCGCATCTTGCAAAAAAAACAATACCGAAAACACTATTAAAGGCTTAGGAAAAGTAAACCTAGAGTTTGATAACAGGGTTGGCTCCCAAAAACTAGAATTAAATACAGGTGCTTACACCAATGCCAATGGCGACGATTTTAAAATTACCACCTTTAAATATTATGTAAGTAACCTAACTTTTAACAATGCCGATGGTAGCAAAAAGGTTATTCCCGAAAGTTATTTGTTAATTAATGCTGCCGATGAAAAAACCACTTTACAAACCATAGAAAACGTACCCGCCGGCGATTATGTAAGTATGGATTTTGTGATAGGTGTAGATTCGGTACGTAATTTTGCGGGCGCACAAACAGGATCACTAGATCCTGCTAAAGGTATGTTTTGGAGTTGGAATAGTGGTTATATTTTTGTAATGATGGAAGGCTCCTCATCTAAATCAACTAAACCCGATAATAAATTGGCCTTTCATGTGGGTGGCGCAAAAGCGCCTAACAATACCGTTAGAAAAGTTACTTTACCATTTCCTGCTGGCGGCTTAAGGGTGCGTAGCAACAGCCAGCCCGAAATACATTTATATGTTGATGCAGCATACTTATTTAAAGGTATTACCAATATAAATTTTGCAACTTTAAGCGGTTTTCATGGTGGGCCAAATGCAATGCTTATTGCGGATAATTATGCAACAGGTATGTTTAAGCTAGATCATGTTCATAATTAATATGGCCTCTTTTCGTGTATTATACTATAAATTGCTGTTGTTATTAATGGTTGGTATTTTGCCTGCAAAAGCTTGCGATATTTGTGGTTGTTATATGGGCATAACCCCTTACGACAACCAAAGTAGCATTACCTTGTTACACCGTTATAGGTCGTTTAGCGGTTATAGTGGGCAAAAGCACCCTATTTTTCCAGGTAGTTCACAGCTATTTAAATTTGCAAACAAAACTAACTCCCCAATTAGCAAACATAATGGTAACCCCACCGATTACGAAGTTTACCGAGCAACCGAAATTAGGGCAAGGTATTTTTTAAGTAAACGTATAGAGTTAAATGCAATTTTGCCATACATTAGCAACTCCGAAAAATATAATAGTAACTTAAATACCCTTACGGGGATTGGGGACGTAAACTTATTTGCCGGCTATCATTTGTTACGAAAGTTAGATAAACCCATTATAAACCAACGCCTTATTGTAGGATTAGGAGTTAAACTACCAACCGGTAAATACAAAACCGAAAATTTTGAGGGAATAAAATTTGGCACATTACACCAATTGGGTACAGGCAGCATCAATAGATTTATTTATGCCAATTACTTAATGGGCTATAAAAAAGCAGGTTTAAGTTTAAGTGCAACCTATAAAATAAATGGAGCAAACAACCAGCAAGAAAGCATAGGAAACAGTTCTACCAGTTTTTTAAACTTTTTTTATAACGTAAAATTAAACAATACTTATAAAATGATGCCATCGGCACAGTTTGCCTACGAGTACTCGGCTGGTGAAAAATACAAAGGCATAAAAACTGGCGAACACGTAATGAATAACTTAATGGGCGGTTTTGGCTTAGATTTTTTCATTAAAAACATAACCCTAAATATGGCTTTACAAACAAATATTTGGGCCGCAAAAGATGACCACCCAATGCCTGCTGGTCGTTTAGTTTTAGGCGTTACTTATAATTTTAACCAGTTGTATTATTTGGTAAATTAAGTTTGGGGGATTCTAAACTTACTTTTCATTAATTTATAAAAGATATGCGCCCAGATTTGTGTATTCGTGGCTTATATAATGTGGCACACGATAAGATGCGTAATTAGCGCTTCGCTTTTGGGTTTGCCACGAATACACGAATTTTAAGTCAGAATTTTAGCAAAATCCTAAAGTTTAAAATCTATGTATTTATTTTTGGCATATAACTATATCAAATCTCACCATAAGCTTATTTTATAAATCAGAATAATACACTTTACCCTATTTTTACACAAAACTCGGTCTCGAAAACATGACCGTGTAACAGTTCTTGTATGGCTTCTTTTTTACTAAATTCAATTTGTTCTCCTTCGGTATCGGCACAGCCTAACCAAGGTTCAATACATAAAAATGTGGCGCCAGGTTTCGCCCATAATCCCAAATAATTAAAATGTGGAAACTCTACTTCAATAGTTTTATTATGCTGGGTTGATTTTATGGAAACCTTACGGGATGTTAAATTTTTAAATACCAAAGCATCGGCATTAAACAATTCGGGCTTTAAAAATAGTTTATTATTTTCGATATTGATATTTTTTGTTTCGCCATTAAAAAACCCATTGGTCGAGAGTAAATGTGCTGGTGGATTTTCATCTGTATCAAACTCTATGTAATAATCTTCGTAACTTTCACCTTCGGCAAACGGAACATTAAAAGCTGGGTGTGCGCCTAACGAGAAATAAATTGTTTTATCATCTAAATTTATAACCTTATAAATAATTCGTAAGTGGTTTTTATCTAAATGATAAACCACCTGAAACTCGAATTTATACGGGAAAGCTTTTAGCGTTTCTTCGTTATAACGCAACGCAAATTGGGCATGGTTTGGCGACGATTCTATTTTTTTAAATGCACTATTACGGGCAAAACCATGGCGTTTAATGGGATAAGTTTGTCCGTCAACTAAAATACTATCGTTTATACAACCGCCCACAACTGGAAAAAGATTTGGAGCGTGGTAAGCCCAAAAATCGGGGTTACCTTGCCAAATATGCTCTACATTATCATTTTTGTTGGTAACAGAACTTAGTTGTGCGCCAAACGGATTTACATTTACTTTTAAGTATTCGTTTTCTAGCGTTACCATATCTAACCTTTTTTAAATTTATCGGCAAGCATTTGTAGCATATCATTGTTTAAAGCGGTATTTTCGGGCTTCGGGCTTTGGGCTGCGGGCTTCGGGGCTTCGGGCTTTCGGGCATCGGGCAACGGGCTTTGGGCAACGGGTTTTCGGGCTTCGGGCTGTGGGTTTCGGGCTTCAGGCTTCGGGCTGTGGGCTGTGGGCTTCGGGCTGTGGGCTTCGGTTTTTTTTGCTGCGGGCTGCGGGCTTTGGGCAATGGGTTTTAGCGTTTCGGGCAACGGGCTGCGAGCCTCAGGCACTGGGTTTGCGGTAGCTTGTTTAGCAACTTGCGGTTTAGCAGCTTGCTTTTGCTCTTTAAATTTTTGCCATAATTTTTCTAACCTATTTTTGGTATAAAGTGGGAAATCGCCGTTCATCATCCATGCATAATAGCTTGGTTCTTCTTCAAAAACAGTTACAACGGGCTTGCCTTTGTGCTTGCCAAAGTTAAAAACCTCCACATCGTTTTCGTTAAAAACCATTCGGCCAGCAAAATCAACTGGTTTATTTAGGTTGGTAAAGGCATGTAAAGCTTCTACACTGTTTATAATAGGTTGGGATATATTTCCTTTTTTGTCTTCGAAATTTACACCTTCATATTTGGTTATTTGTGCCAACAAAACTTCGTAAGTGGCTTTAATATCGGCTTCGGCCGAGTGTGCGTTTATAATATCTTTACCACAATAAAATTTGTAGGCAGCTTTTAAAGTACGTTGTTCCATTTGGTGAAAAACGTTTTGCACATCTACAAAATGTCGGTTATCAATATCAAAAACTGCTTTTACACGTAAAAACTCTTCCATTAAAACAGGTATATCAAATCGATTTGAATTATAACCAGCTAAATCGGCATCGCCTAAAAAATCAATAATTTCTTGTGATGCTTGTTTAAA
>JAYULE010000060.1:0-4307 GCA_043763845.1 Sphingobacteriales bacterium | reverse complement strand
ATTTAAAATTGTATAAAAAAGTAGGTGTTAACCCTTTAGGGGGATGTTTGCCATTACTTTTTCAGATGCCTTTTATAATTGCATTCTTTTATTTTTTTCCTGGTTTGTTTGAGCTACGCCACGAAAGTTTTTTATGGATGAAAGATTTATCGACTTACGATGCCGTAATTACTTTCCCAACTATACCACTTTTAGGCTGGAACCATATTAGCTTAATGTGTTTGTTGATGACAATTTCTACTTTAATTTACACCTACTTTAATAACCAAGTATCGGGTGCAACAGGCCAAATGAAGTATATAGGTTACATTACACCGCTAATTTTCTTTGGTGTTTTAAACAGCTATGCAGCAGGTTTAAACTTATATTACTTTTTTGCTAACGTAATTACATTTACACAGCAATATTTTATTCGCCAGTTTGTTAACGACGATAAAATACACGCCCAATTAGAAGAAAACAAAAAGAAACCCGAAGATCCTAACAAAAAGAAAAGTGGTTTTCAAAAGAAATTAGAAGATATGATGCGCCAACAAGAGCAAATTAAATTGCAGAAAAAAAAATAATTTAGAACCTTTTTGTTTGTTAAAAATGCTGAGTTAGATTATATTTTTAAAATCTTTTATTCTAACAAAGCATTTAGAATAGTTAGTTTACTTAGATTTTAGCAAATTTTAGAAACTTTCGGTGTGCTTATAAGAAACAATAAAAAAAGGTTTTATTAAAATACCGAAATAATATTTTGTATAATAATACGCAAGTTTAAATTTGTCTCAAATACTTTCTTCTAGTTAATTAATGTCTATAGATTATTAATAAACCACTAAATAAGGTTAATTATCACTATCTACAGTATGTAAATATTACAAATTTAAATAGTTTAGTAAGGTTTTTAGACCTCTTTAAATCATGAAATTATTTTTAATTGCGATACTATCAAGTTTAATTGTTGGTTGTAATATTTTATCCCAAAAATCAAATTCCGAAATAGAGTCTGATTTATACAAAAATATTGAAATAAATAGAGAAAATAAACCTTTTTATTTAAGCAATGTAAACGATTCTATAGTTATATATAAACTAAGAAATAAAAATTTAGATTCTTTGAGCGTTAATATTTTAAAAGCTGAAGCAGAATTTTATCCAAAAAAATCAAACCAAACAATAGCGAATACACAACTATTTTATAAAAATTCTACTGACTTAGACTTTTTAACCATTCCATTTAAATATAGACCTAAACAAAAAGATTTCCCTAATCAATTTACCACAAACCTTAATGGAGCAGTATATTTAGGCAGGCGAACTGATTTTTATAAAATAACTTATCATAAAAATCCATTTAGTTTATACGAACGGAAAATTTCACACTATGCCTTTTCCTATGGGATTTTTACGGGTTTGGGCGGCTCCAATATAAATCCATCATTAACAAACGAAAATATAAACAAAGAATATGATGGTTTAGTATGGTCGAAAGGTATAGCAGGAATTATTGGAATTAACAATTTTACAGTTGGTTTAGCAATTGGAATAGATGATTTAATGGATGAAAACAACAAGTATTGGATTTATCAACAAAAAATTTGGTATGGCTTAACTTTTGGTTTAAATTTAAATTAATAATTTTTGCAATCATAAAAACTTTAAAAAACTTAAAAATTACATAATTTCAAACCGCAATCTAAAAAGCGCAAATAACTTACAACTAATTTGACTATCTACACCATACAAATGACTTACGACTTACGACTAAAATAACTTACTACTAAATAAAAATGGACAATAAAAAAATAGCATCGCACCTAAAACTGCTTTCGCAACTAATGGAACTGCACCATCAAAATCCATTTAAAATAAAATCCATAGCCAACAGCTATTTTAAAATAGATAAGCTACCATTTAAACTTGCCGAAAAAAGTTTAGAAGAAATAGAAGCTATTGATGGCATTGGCAAAAGCCTTTCGGCCAAAATATGGGAACTTTTACAAACTCAACAGCTACAAGAATTAAACGATTTAATTGCCGAAACACCGCATGGGGTAATAGAAATGTTGGGTATTAAAGGCGTTGGTCCTAAAAAAATAGATATTATTTGGAACGTTTTACATATTGATAGTATTGGCGAATTGTATTATGCCTGTAACGAAAACCGCCTTATTGAAGCCAAAGGTTTCGGTTTAAAAACACAGGAAGAAATTAAATTGGCCATTGAGTTTAAAATGGCTAGTAATGGCAAATTTTTGTATGCCAAAATAGAAAACCTCAACAATTATTATTTAACCCTTTTGGGCGATTTAACAAACGATGCAAAAGTTTACGTAGCGGGAGAATTTAGGCGCAAATGCGAAATTATTAACCAATTGGTTTATGTTATTGCTTGCTCAGATATTACCCTTTTACACCACCAAATTACAAACCTTCCCGATATTGAAATAATAGGAAACCAAGCACAAAACTTGGTATTTAAAGATTTTAACAATGCAACAATAAACATCATACTTTGCACACCCCAAAATTTAATTACCCAATTATTTAAAGCCACAGGTAACCATGCGCATATTTTAAAAATGACCGAGTTGGTTGATTTAGAAAAAAATTACCCGAGCGAAAACGAAATTTATGCCCTTGCGGGGATGGCTTATATAGAACCCGAATTGCGTGAAGGAACCAACGAAATAGAAAATGCACTGCATAATAGTTTACCCGTTTTAATAACTCACACCGATTTAAAAGGAACTTTGCATAACCACAGCAATTGGAGCGATGGCGTAAATTCTATTGAAGAAATGGCCGTTTATTGCCGAGATGAATTGAAGTTAGAATATCTGGGTTTATGCGACCATTCAAAATCGGCAGTATATGCCAAAGGTTTGAGTATTGAGCGAGTTTTACAGCAACACCAAGAAATTGACAGCTTAAATAAAAAACTAGCTCCATTTAAAATATTTAAAGGAATAGAATCGGATATACTAGGCGATGGAAGTTTAGATTACCCCGAAGAAATTTTATCTCGCTTTGATTTTGTAGTAGCATCCATCCATCAAAACCTAAAAATGGATGAAGAAAAAGCAACAACCCGATTAATAAAAGCAATAGAAAACCCGCATACCACCATTTTAGGTCACCCAACTGGGCGTTTATTATTAAGCCGAAAAGGTTATGAAATTAATTATAGAAAAGTGATTGATGCTTGCGCCCAAAACCAAGTTGCAATAGAAATTAACGCTAACCCTTTACGGCTAGATTTAGATTGGCGATGGCATCAATACGCATTAAGTAAAGGGGTTAAATTGTGCATAAACCCCGATGCACACCGCTTAGATGGTTTTTTAGATATGCATTATGGGGTTAACATTGCCCGAAAAGGTGGCTTAAATAAAGAAAATTGTTTAAATGCATTTAATTTAACCGAAATGATTGCTTATTTTTCGGCAAAAAAACAAGGAATAAAAATTTGAAGCCTGCACTAAAAATACTCATTATTCGCTTTAGCGCAATGGGCGATATTATTTACACCACGCCTGTAATACGTTGTTTAAAAACCCAATTACCAAATTGCGAAATACATTTCTTAACCAAACCTAACTTTAAATATTTAGTAGAACATAACCCATATATTAGTCGTTTACACCTACTTAAACCAAAACTAAGTGATACTATAAGCGAACTTAAAACCCAAAAATTCGACTATGTGATTGATTTGCACAACAGTATACGCTCAGCAATTGTAAAATTACGTTTAGGGGTTAAAACAAACACTTACAACAAACAACGTTTTAAAAAATGGTTGGCCATAAAGTTTAAAATATACATAGTAGCACCTACGCATTTAGTTGATAGGTATTTAAAAACCGTTAAATTTTTAGGCGTTAAAAATGATAATTTACCTATTGATTATTTTTTACCCGAGAACAATTTTAAAATCGAAGATTTTTTACCTGCCCATTTTTGCCCCCAATATATTGCCTTTGTAATAGGTGCAACGCATTTCACAAAGCGTATGCCTAATAGTAAAGTCATCAGCATATTAAAAAAAATAAACTTACCCGTGGTTTTACTAGGCGGTAAAGATGTAGCGGATAACGGAACGGAAATTGCTAAAGCTTGTACAAATGTAATAACCCTTTGCGGGGATATCAACCTTAATCAATCAGTTTTTTTAATTAAAAATGCCCAAAAAGTTATAGGCTTTGATACAGGTTTAACCCACATTGCCGAAGCTTTTAATAAGCCATTACTAAGTATTTGGGGTAGTACAGTACCGCAATTGTTGGGCGTACAACCCTATTTAGTAACCAAACATT
>JAYULE010000059.1:0-4324 GCA_043763845.1 Sphingobacteriales bacterium | reverse complement strand
AGTTTTAGATATTAAATATGCAACCTTAAATAATTTTAGCGGTATCGCAGTTTACAAAACGGCCAACGCTTACGCTCGCAAACCTGTTGTTTTAGCACTACAAAAAGTACAGCAAAATTTGGCTAAACAGGGTTTGGGTTTAAAAATTTTTGATGCTTACCGCCCATATAGTGTAACCGTAAAGTTTTGGGATATTACCCCGATAGATAAAAAAGATTTTGTTGCAAACCCCGCAAAAGGATCGAGGCATAACCGAGGATGCGCTGTTGATGTTACCTTAATTAATTTAAAAACGGGCGAAGAGTTGGCCATGCCCACACCATACGATAGTTTTTTAAATGTGGCTTACGCCGATTTTACCAAATTACCTAACAACGTATTGCAAAACCGGAAAATTTTGCAAGATGCAATGACCAAAAACGGATTTACAATTTTTAAGCAGGAGTGGTGGCATTTTGATTTCGAAGGTTGGCAAGCTTACGATTTAATGGATATTAAATTCGAAAAGCTACCTTAAATTTATTTATAATCGGCAAGGTTTAATTGGGCATCGCAAAAACTATACTCGTTACTTTGGTTCGAGCATATTAAAGTTATACGGTTAGCTGTAAACTGTTTTATCATAGTATGATACCAATCTATTCCTTGCACATCTAGGTTTGCGGTAGGTTCGTCTAATAACAAAACAGGTGTTTGGGCACAAAAAGCTAGAGCTAATTTTACTCTCTGTTTCATGCCCGATGAAAATTGTTTTATCAATTTATGTTCTTGTTTTTGCATCCCCAAAAGGGAAATAATATCACTATTTTTTAACAAATCAAACCGAGTTTTAAATTTAAAATGAAAATCTAAAACTTCGTTTAGCGAAAAATCTTCAATAAGTTCTAAGTAAGGTGCAGCAAGGCTTATAGCAGTATAATAATTTTCGGGGGCTATAATTTTACCATCAAAAGTATAAATTAAATTTCCAACCGATGGTGTTAAGGCCCCAGAAATAACTTGCAATAGTGTTGATTTACCCGACCCATTTATCCCTAATATTGCATAAGCCTGATTATGGTTAAACTGGTAGTTTAGGCCTTTAAAAATCCATTCGCGGTTAAACCTGCGACCTAAGTTTTCTAAGCTTATTTGCATAAGCTATGGTTTAAGAGTTTCCAAAACTTTTCATTACCCCACGGTTAGAGTTTCGAATAAAGTTTATAATTTCGTCTCGCTCTTCGGTAGGTTTAAATTCGGCTTCAATAGTATCTAAAGCTTTGGTTACGTTATTGTGTTTAACAAAAAGTACACGGTAAATTTCTTGAATTTCGTTAATTTTTTCGGATGTAAAACCTCGTCGGCGTAAGCCAACAGAATTTATACCTGCATAAGCCAAAGGCTCACGAGCTACTTTTACATAAGGTGGTATATCTTTACGTACCAACGAACCGCCAGTAACAAAAGCATGAGAACCTACATTACAAAATTGGTGTATAGCAACCATACCAGCTAAAACAACATTATCGCCAATGGTTATATGGCCAGCAAGTGTGGTATTGTTAGAAAAAATGCAGTTATCGCCCACTTCGCAATCGTGTGCTACGTGGCAATAAGCCATTAATAAGCAATTTTGGCCAACTTTAGTTTCCCATTTATCGGATGTGCCACGGTTAATAGTAACATATTCGCGAATGGTTGTATTATCACCAATAACGGCAAGAGTTTCTTCACCACGGTATTTTAAATCTTGAGGTATTGCCGAAATTACAGCACCCGGAAAAATTTTACAGTTTTTACCTATACGGGCACCATCCATTATGGTTACGTTAGAGCCTATCCAGGTACCTTCACCAATTTCTACATTTTTATGTATAACGGTAAAGGGGTCTATTACAACACTATTAGCAATTTTTGCTTGTGGATGTATGTATGCTAAAGGTTGTATCATTTTGCGGGTTCGCTTTCTTTATAACGTGATATTTGTGCCATCATTTCGGCTTCTACTACTATTTTTTCTCCAACCATACCCACACCTTTCATTTGTGCTATACCACGGCGTATAGGTTCCATTAAATCACATCTAAAAACAATTACATCGCCAGGTAAAACTTGTGCTCTAAACCTAACTTTATCTATTTTTAAAAAATAGGTTAAATAATTGCTAGGGTCGGGTACGGTACTTAACACTAAAATACCGCCTGTTTGTGCCATTGCTTCTATTTGTATAACGCCTGGCATTACAGGTGCACCCGGAAAATGGCCTATAAAATAGTTTTCATGCATGGTTACGTTTTTAACGCCAACCACATGTGTTTTAGATAGTTCTAATATTTTATCGATAAACAAAAATGGAGGCCTGTGTGGCAAAATATCCATTATTTGCATAATATCGTATAGTGGTTTTACAGAAGGGTCGTAAATATGTTGTATCTTTTTTTTCTTATCTTTTTTAATAGCTGCTTTTATTTTTTTTGCAAATGCAATATTTGCCGCATGGCCTGGGCGGGCAGCCATAATATGCCCTTTTATTGGTGTACCTACTAAAGCTAAATCGCCAATCATATCTAAAAGCTTGTGGCGGGCTGGTTCGTTTTGGTAACGTAATTCTATATTATTTAAAATCCCTTCTTTGGCTACTTGTATATCTTCGCGTTTAAAGGCTTTGGCAAGGTCTTTTAACTCTTCGTCATCAATTTCATGGTCTACAATTACAATCGCATTGTTAATATCGCCACCTTTTATTAAATCGTGTTTTAACAACATTTCTAATTCGTGTAGAAATACAAAAGTACGGCAAGATGCTATTTCTTGTTTAAAATCACCAATTGATGTTATGGTTGCGTGTTGACTGCCTAATACTGGCGAATTATAATCTACCATACAAGTAAAACGGTAGTCGTCTAATGGCATTGCTACCATATCCACTTTTCTATCGGTTTCGCTGTAGTGTATGTTATGTGGTATTTGGTAATATTCGCGGTCGGTTGCTTGGTTAATAAAACCTACCGAATCTAACATTTCTACAAATGTTATGGCACTTCCATCTAAAATGGGTACTTCGCCACCATCTAATTCAATTAAAACATTATCAACTTCGCAACCCACTAAGGCGGCTAAAACGTGTTCTACTGTACTTACGCTTGCTCCATTTTGTGATAAGGTTGTGCTACGCGATGTATCGGTAACATTATCAACATCGGCATCTATTATTGGTTGGTTTGGTAAATCAATGCGTTTAAATTTATAGCCGTGGTTATCGGGTGCGGGTTTAAACGTCATAACTACTGATACACCAGTATGTAAACCTAAGCCACTAACAGATACTTCGGATTTAATGGTTCTTTGTTTTAAATTCATTTTTATTTTGCTTAAAGCAATATTAGCAATTGCTTTGAGATTTTAACTGATTTAATTGTTTTTCTAATTCAAAAATTTTTCTGTCTAAATCGGGCAATCTATTAATAATTGCCATAGATTTTAAATAATTTTGTAGTGGGGTAACAAAGCCGCCTCCCCATTTTTTGCCTTCTTCAATAATGCTACGGTTAATACCCGATTTTGCTTGTATTTGCGATCCGTTAGCTACTGTAATATGCCCAACCGCACCTACTTGGCCGCCAATAATACAATTTTCGCCTAGTTTTGTACTGCCAGATATGCCAGTTTGCGATGCAATAACGGTGTTGTTACCAATTTCTACATTGTGTGCAATTTGTATTAGGTTATCTAGTTTTACGCCTTTTTTAATTATTGTTGAACCCATTGTAGCCCTATCAATACACGTGTTTGCACCAATTTCTACATTATCTTCGATAATTACATTACCTATTTGGCTAATTTTTTTGTAAGTTCCATCTGCCATAGGGGCAAAGCCAAAGCCATCGCTACCAATAATGGTACTTGCATGTATAATAACGTTTTTTCCAATAATACAATCGTGGTAAACTTTTACTCCCGAAAATAGTGTGGAATTATTATTTATAGTAGCATTATCGCCTATGTAGGTATGAGGGTAAATTTTGCAATTTTCGCCAATAGTAGCATTTGCTCCTATGTAAGCAAAAGCGCCTATGTATACATTATTTCCAATTTTAGCAGTTGGGTGTATAAAACAAGGTTGTTCTATTCCGGTTTTGTTTAGTTTAAGGGTATTATATTTTTCTAGAAATATTGAAAAAGCGCTATATGCATCATCAACACGTATTAAAGTAGCCGATATTGGTTTTTCTAAAACTAAATCGTTGTTAACAATAATTACAGATGCTTGGGTGGTATATAAAAACGCTACGTATTTTGGATTAGCTAAAAAAGATAGATCGCCTGGTTTAGCATCTTCAATTTT
>JAYULE010000058.1:0-16391 GCA_043763845.1 Sphingobacteriales bacterium | reverse complement strand
GTTCATCTATTATTTGTATCAATGGTTTCTCTTTTCTAAAAGTTATTTTTGCAAGCTCAAGATTTTTAACAATTTCTTGGTAGATAGCACTGCTCGCTTGTACATCAATCTGTCGCCTTTGCGAAGGTACACGTAGGGTTTGAAAAGCTGGGTTTAAGTTCGGATTCGCATCCATTGCAGCTGCTACACCACCAATACTATTGTTTAGCACAATTCGTACACTATCGGCTTGGTTTTGTAAAACTGCTAAGTTTTCGGCCGATTTTTTTGTTTTTGTTTCTATGTAAAATTGATTTACATTTTTTACAATATTATTGGTAAATGATTGTGCAAAAGCTTCATCTTTACTCTGAAATTCAACTTTTATAATTGATAGTTTTTTATCAACTTTTGCTACTTGTAAATAATTTTTATTTATGGTAATTACCAATTGGTTTACAACCGAATCTTGCATTCGGGTAAAAGTACTGGTTGGCTTATCAAAATTTAATTTTGATAAATCAACTTTTTTAATCCACTTGCCTTGTAACTCATTAAAATCAATAAACCTATTTATAAGTAATTGTTGCTTTCCATTAAAATTATCTTTAGTTAAAAGGGTTTGCTCAATCATACGTCTTGAGCTGTACAGTTGTAAAATATTGTCACCTTTAAAAATTCCGCCACCCCCACCGCCTAAATCTATACCTACCATTGAAGCTAAACCTGCGTATTCGCCCAAACCGCCACCGCTTTCACCTTCTTCTAAAACAAAAGTACATTGGGCGGTGTAGGTAAGTTTTTTAAAATAAGCATAACTTAAGCCCAAAATACCACCAATTATACCAGCAAATACAATTATAATCCATTTGGTTAATAAGTACTTGTACCAGCCTTTAAGTTTTGCAACTATATCTTGTAGTGAAATTTCGTCTTGTACAGGCTGTTGCTCGGGCATTGGTTTTAATATAATTGTGTTTTAAATTTCGGTTTTACAATATTAGCAAAATAATAGCTTTTTTGAGGATATTAAAATTTATGTTTTTTTAACATTAAATTGCTTTCTTGGTTCTGCTTCGATTGCGGCACCCCACAACCAGCAAAAGAAACAAGATAGCGAAGCTACACAAACGGATTAATAATGGTTAGAGAATTAAATATAATTTGTTTGTTGTTCATATCTTCGGACTACAAAATGGCGCAACCAACCTCAAGGGCAGAGGCAATAATAAGGCTATCGTAAAAAGAAAAGCCGTAACGTTCGGCAACTTCGCAGGCCTTTAATATAGTGTTGTTGTTATTGGTGTGTAGGTTGTTGTTATGGCAACATTCGTAAATGGCTAATTTGGCATCGGCATAGCTAAACTTAAATTTTTTGGTAACAGTGTTAGCTAATTCTTGCAATACCTGAGTGCTAATAAACGAATTGTTGTCTGTAATGAGTTTACGGGCAATGGCTTGTTTTGCAAGTTCTACAACAGAATAGCTGTACACCATAATATTGGTATCCAAAAATATTCTATCTTTCATTTGCTTTGTTTCTATCAAACTTAAAACCGTGGGTGTTTAGGGCTAAGGCTTCAAAGGATACTTTTTTGGGGGTTGGAGTAGTGGTGTTTAAATAATCATTTTTACTAAAAGCAATTACCTCAACTTCATTGCCAATGTACTCTTGAGGTACATCAAAAAAAATGGTTTGCGTTTCGGGTATTATAATGGTTCGTATCATTTTTCTAGGAGTGAGCTAATTCAAGTTTCGCAAAGTTGTGGATTTTAGTTGATAATTTTAACCTTTAAACAAAGCATAAATTTATGAAATTTATTATTAAAATATAAAATATGTTTGTAAACGTCTCGCTTTACAACCTAAAATCACTTAGTTGTTTATCCAAAATACTTTTAACATCAATAATAACGGCGTTTGAGGTGTTTTTAAAACTGGGTATGTCCATTGTTTTAAATTGATTATGGCCAACAGCTATAATAATGGTATCGAAATATTGGGTGGGTATTTGGTTTATTAAATCAATACCGTAATCGGTTTTTACTTCTTGTGGGTTGGCTAGTGGGTCGTAAATACTAAGGTTTAAATGGTATTTATTTAATTCGGTTATCATATCAATAACACGGGTATTGCGTACATCGGGGCAGTTTTCTTTAAAGGTAAAGCCCATTATTAATACTTTGCTATTGTTGCAATTGATGCCTTTTTTCACCATAGTTTTAATGGTTTCGGTGGCTATGTAACTTCCCATACCATCGTTTAAACGGCGGGCAGCTAAAATAATTTCGGGGTGGTAGCCTACCTGTTGGGCTTTTTGTGCTAAATAATAAGGATCCACACCTATGCAATGCCCGCCTACCAGGCCAGGGCTAAAGTTTAAAAAATTCCATTTGGTAGCTGCGGCCTCTAGTACTTCGTGGGTTTCAATCCCTAAACGGTTAAATATTTTAGAAAGTTCGTTTACAAAGGCAATATTAACATCGCGTTGGCAGTTTTCTATTACTTTGGTTGCTTCGGCAATTTTTATGGTGCGTACTTTAAAGGTGCCGGCAGTAATAATGGTTTTGTATAGTTGGTCCACCTTTTCGGCGATGGTTGGGTTAGAGCCCGATGTAACTTTTAAAATATGGGTTACGGTTCGTATTTTATCGCCAGGGTTTACCCGCTCGGGCGAGTAGCCCGTAAAAAAATGTTGGTTATGGGTTAAACCCGATTGTGTTTCTAAAACTGGTACACACACCTCTTCGGTAGCTCCCGGGTAAACGGTTGATTCGTATATAACTACATCATCTTGTTTTAAAAACTGAGCTACGGTTTGGCTTGCGCCGATGAGGGCGGATAAATCGGGGCCATTATTTTTATCGACAGGGGTGGGTACAGTAACAATAAAAATTGTACAGTCTTTTATATCATTTGCATTTGTAGTACAAATAAGCCCTGTATTGTTTGGGTTGTTTTGCTGTACAGCTATTAGTTCTTCTGGGTCAATTTCTAGTGTAGTATCGCTGCCGTTTTGTATTTGATATATGCGATTTTGGTTAACATCGTAACCTATTACATTATAATGTTTAGAGAATGCTACAGCCAAAGGTAAACCCACGTAACCTAAACCAATTATTGCAATTTGGGGGTTTTTCATAGTTTAGTACGGGTTTGCGTTAGGGATAGTAGTGGAAATCAATTTTGCCTTTTGGGGCAAAATTATTGCAACGGAAAGCCCGACCCTTTTCGGGGAACGCCCAAATAAAAATTTTAAAGTACGTTTACTACAGGCTAACATTAAATTTTACTTCATTAAATTTAAAACGCCCAAAATTATTGCTCCTAACGATGCAACGCCAGTTGTTATGCCCACAACCTCTCCGGCCGACAGCTTATTTTTTTCTTCACGCTTGGGTACAAAAATTTCGGCTCCAGTTTCTACCTCTGGGTAATTGTTAAAAAACAAGAATTTTTTGGTGCTTTTTACCGAGCCGTTAGCATAAATTATATACGCCCTAGATTTTAATGCGCCTTGTGCAAAACCGCCCGAACTAGAAACATATTGCTTAAAACCCTTGCTTGGGATATAAACTACTGTGTTTGGCGAAAGCACCTGCCCACTTACTTTTACAGTTTGTAACTGCTTAGGTATGTTTAATATGTCGCCTTTTTCGAGAAATAAATCTTGCCTTTTGCCTGGTTTTGCCAATATTTTGGTAAGGTTAATTCCCACAAAATCGTTTCTTAACACTTTACTTTCTATGTTTAGTGCGGTAGAGTCTTTGGTGGTTTTATCGTCTTTATTTTCTTTGGTGTTTTTTTGTACGTTTTTAAATTGAAGTAATTTTTGTTGTTCTTTTTCAACGTCTAACTGGGTTTCTAAAGCCGATGGGCGTTTTAACGATGCCCCATTGGTATAGGCCAAGGCGGTTAATCCGCCTGCTCTTTTTACTAAATCGGATATGCGTTCGTCTTTTCGGGTAATGGAATAAGTGCCAGGGTACATAACTTCGCCCTCTACACGTACTTGCTTTTGTTCTTCGTAACCAGGCGATAGGCGCACCATAACAATATCAAAGGGTTGTAAAATAAAGTTGCTGGTAATGGTTAATAAATCTTTATCTATATCTATTTGAAAAACTTCTGATGTAATGGCCGATGTTGAGCTGGCATCGCTATTTTTTACCCGCCTTGCTACTTCAATTCTTTTGGCTGTTGCCGATTCTTTAAAACCGCCAGCTTTAATAATTAATTCTTCGAGGCTCATGTTTTCGGCAAAAGTAAAATCGCCAGGTTCGCGTACTTGGCCATCAATACTTACTTTATACTCTTCCTTTAAATCAAAAATAGAGCTTATAGTAATTTCGTCTTCTCGTTTTAAAACTACGTCATCGGCAGTGCCTTTTAAAACATCTTGCAAATTAACGGCTATTATTTGGGTGTTTAAGTTTGGGGTTAAACGGGTTATATACGCTCTATTTAAAAAAGCATCTTCTTTTAAACCTTCCGCTTTTTGTATCAAGGTTGACAGGGTTAAACCCGGGTTTAGTTGGTATTGACCCGGCCTAAAAATAGCGCCCTTTATTGTTACACGATTTTCAAAACGATCTAAAATTTCGTTTATGTAAAATTTATCGCCACTTTCGGGTTTGTAAATATTAAATTGAGAGGCAGTAATATCGGTTATTTTACGTTCGGTAGCGGTGTTATTTAACACTTTTATGCGGGCTTTATACGCCCTTTCGGTAAAACCGCCTGCAAAGTTTAATAGCGCATTAAAATCTTCGCCTAATTTCATCTCAAATATAGCTGGGCGTTTAACTTCGCCTAACATTTCTACCCTATTTAAGTATGTGGGTATGCGAACAATATCTTGGTCTTGAAGGCGTAAATTGTTTTTTAATTCTCCTTTTAATAAAAAATCGTATACATCTAAAACTGCAATTTTTTTACCCGACCGTATAATTTCTATGTTACGAAACGAGCCGTTTTCTGATGGCCCACCAGATGAATATAATGCGTTAAAAACAGTTGCTAATGATGGTAAAGAGTAAGTGCCCGGTTTAGTAACCTCGCCTGTTACAATTACTTTTATGCTTCTAATATTGCCAATATTTACACTTAATTTGGTATTGCCAGCCGCTAAACCTTTATAAACAGGTGTTAGTTTACTTTTTATGCGAGCGGTTGCGGCTTCAACTGTTAAACCCGATAAATTTACAACACCAATGTAGGGTATGTTTATGGTGCCCTCGGGCGATACTTTTAACTGATAATTTGCTTCGGAGTAGCCGTAAATATCTAGCAAAATTTCGTCATCGGCACCAATAATATAGTTTGCTGGAGTAGCTAAACGAAGATTGGGCTCAAAACCCGCTTTGCTGTTAACAAATAAATCTCTACCAAAAATTTTAGATTTTAAGGTGGTTAAAGCCATATCGACTTGGCTTTGTATTTTATCGTTTTTTGCTAACGAGTCTGCTTCTTCTGTGTCTTTAAATTCATCGTCGGCTGCTACTTTACGGCCAGTTTTTTTGTTAGTATCTTTAGATTGGAGTTTGTTTTTTTGGTCGGTTTTTGAGGTTTTTCCTAATTTTTCAACCCGCTCTCTCAATTTTGTTATTTCAACACTACTCATGCCTTTTGCAGCAGCAACTTGTTCTAACTCGGCTTCGCTTAAACCAGATGCTTGCACCTGTTGCATAAACTGGCGTATTTGGTTATCGGTTAAATCATCAACCCTTACGTTCGAAAAGTTTTTTTGGTTAATATTTTGTGCGTTGGTTTTTATAGCTATTGCTGATAAAAAAACGAAAAGCAAAAGAACAATATTTTTAATTCTCATTTTTAATGTGTTGATTTTTTGTTGGTTATAAAAAAATTAATTAAAATTAAATTTTAATTTTTGTGCCTATTATTATTTGCAATTGTGTTTCTACTAAATGCTTTATAAGTTGTTGCAAATTTAAATTTGTACATCTACTTAATGGTAATTTGCCTAGTGAAAGCAAATTTTGTTGCAGTTGTAAAAAATCAAAATTAACATCTAGTTTAACCACTGTTTGCCCTTGTTTTAACGCTTCTAAATTTAAACCAAATTTTGTTGCAATATCTTCGTCAACATCAATAATTACTCCTTTTTCGTATTGATTTTTCCCGCTGAACTCAATTTCAACACCTAACTCGGCGAAAGCCAATTTTAAAAAATCACGAAGGTTAACTTCAAAACTGTCTTCAATATCTAAATTTGTATTGTTTATTGGTTGCAAAGTAAGCCAAAAATCAATCAACTTTTTTTGATTTTCTAATGCAAAATTTTGAAGCAATAAATTATTTAAATACAAATGCTTCTCTAAACCTAAAGCTATTTTGCAAATAATATTAATTAAAATTTGGGCAGCAAAAGCTTGGTTTTGGGTTAAATTATAGTAATAAAAAAACTCTTGGTTTAACCAAGTTTCTTTATTAGTAGTATTTATTTTTAAATTATTTAAATTGTTCACGGTAATTTGTTCGCTATTAATTTGTAATGCTTTTAAAAAAAGGCTGCCTTAAAAAAAGGTTTGGTTAATAACGCACAAATGTAAAAAAATTAAATATTTTGCTGCGCTTCAATCTTGTTCTCCAATTCGTGGTACCAATTTTCGCCATATTTTCTTATTAGGGGTTCTTTTAAAAATTTGTAAACTGGCACTTTTAATTCGTCTCCAAAGTTACAAGCACTAGCGCAAATGCTCCATCTATCATAATGTAAGGTATCAAAATCGGGGTAAGCTGTAATTCTAATTGGGTACAAATGGCATGATATGGGTTTTTTCCAATCCACATCACCAGCTTCATACGCTTTTTCGATAGCACATTTGGTAATGCCGTTCTCCCAAATTACATAAGCACATTCTTTATTCGTATCAACACAAGGGGTGGTAAAGTCGCCCTCAAAATCTTTAACATAAGTACCTTCGTTTTCTACAGTTGCAATGCCTTTTGTCGTCATGTAGGGTTTAACTTTGGGGTAAATAGTATCAAGTATGGCCAATTCATGAGGTTCTAAAGGTGCGCCGGCATCTCCTTCAATACAACAAGCACCTTTACATTTATTTAAATTACACACAAAATTTTTTGCTACAATATCTTCGTGTACAAGGGTGTTTTTAACTTCTATCATGCTCTTCAACATTGCCTTTTGGGTTTAGTGTGTAGGTGTAATTTTCAACATTTATGGTAGTAATATGGGCGTTAAATTTTAATTTATTACCAAACCTATCAACCCAGTTTTGCTTTTTTGCGGGGTTGCCGTACCACAATTCAAAAGCATTAATGTTTTTGGTAACCAAGCTACCAGCACCCACCATAGCATATTTACCAATGGTATTGCCACAAACTATGGTAGCATTTGCGCCAATGGTTGCGCCTTTTTTAACATTGGTTTCTAAAAATTCACTTTTACGCTCTATAAATGCTCTTGGATTTAAAACATTTGTAAATACTGCCGATGGGCCAATAAAAACATCGTCATCAATATTAACACCGCCAAACACCGAAACATTGTTTTGGATTTTTACACCATTGCCAATTATAACGCCATTACCAATAAAAACATTTTGCCCAATATTACAATTTTTGCCAATTTTTGCTTGCGCCGATATATGCGAAAAATGCCAAATTTTACTACCCTCGCCAACAATTGCTCCTTCATCAACCACGCTTAAAGAGTGTATAAAATATCCTTGGTTATTCATTTTCAAAATTTTTTATACAGGCAATAATAAAATTTACTTGTTTTTGGGTTAAACCCGAGTGTATGGGCAAAGATAATACACTATTAGCGGTTTGTTGGGCAATTGCAAAATATACCTGTTTGGGGTTATATTGCTTATATGCTATTTGTGCTGGCAAAGGTATGTGGTAATATACCATGGTTGGTATTTCTTTTTTTGCTAAATAAGTTTTTAGTTTATCACGATTTTGGTTTTTTACCTGAATGGTAAATTGGTGCCAAGCGGGTTGGCAATTAGGGTTTTGTTTAGGTAAGATGATAAAATCTACCTCCTTTAAACCATCGAAATATTGCTGATAAATGGTTTCTTTTGCTTCTTTTTGGGCATTTAAATATTTTAACCGTACTTGTAAAATAGCGGCTTGCAGGGTATCTAACCTAGAGTTTATACCTACTAAGTTGTGTTGGTATTTTACCAACTGCCCATGTGAAGCTATCATTCTGGTTTTGTTTTCAAAATCTAAGCTGCTTGTAAATATTGCACCACCATCGCCAAAGCAACCTAAGTTTTTTGTAGGGAAAAAAGAGGTGCAACCCAAATGGCCCCAATTACCTAAAAACTTAGTTTCGCCGTTTATGGTAAAGCTTGCACCTAAAGCTTGTGCATTATCTTCAATTAAAAACAAATTTTTTTCAATGGCAATATCAATTAAAGTGGCTAAATCTCCGGTTTGCCCAAAAAGGTGTACGGCAATTATGGCTTTGGTTTTGGGTGTGACGGCTTTTTTTACTTTTATAACATCAATAAAAAAATAATCGTTTTCTATATCCACAAAAACAGGGGTTGCACCTAAAAGCACCACTACTTCGGCAACCGATACGTATGCAAAAGCTGGTATAATTACCTCATCGCCATAGCCAATACCTAAAGTCATTAGGGCTAATTGTAGGGCATCGGTACCGTTGGCGCAGCCTATTACATGGTTAATTTGTAAACGATTGCCTAGTGCTTGCTCAAATTGGTAAACCTGTTGGCCATTTATAAAATTGCCTTTTTGTAAAACTTCTGCTATGGCTTGGTCTATTTCGGTTTGCTGCTGCTGGTATTGCTGCGGTAGGTCTATCATCAAAATAGGATTTTCTAAATCGGTATTAGCCATTTATTGGTTTAGTTTTTAGGTGGCTGTGAAAATAGGTAAAATGTTTAGAAGGTAAAATTTTTGATGTGTTTTAAATTAATTAGTAAAAAATTAAATTAAGGTTATCCTGATATATTGATTTAATCTTAAAAATTTACGTGAAATTTAAAAAAGAACAAAAGGATTAATTTTACGTATAAAAAAAATTAAAATAGAAAAATGCTTTTTGCTTATACGTTTGATGTTAAGTTAAAATTTTTAGCTAAAGCAACAATGTTAAATGTTTTACAAATATTAAAAATTAATTTAAAGAAAATAAAATTTGTACTCTTGCATAATATAAAAAATAATGAATATAGAAATATCCTCTATTTTAAACCCCGTTAATTGGCTTAAAGCTTATAAATTTAACAAAAAAACAGCTAAGTACGATAAGCTAATTATGATTTAGAATTGTGTTTATATGCTAAAATTTTAAAAAATGATATGCTACATTACGGCTTTTTTGAGGATGCAAATATTGATGCCGAATGTATTTCTATAAAACAAATTGAAGACGCACAAATTAAATACGCACAAAACATTATTGATTTAATTGTGCAAAAGTATGGACTAGTGTTAGATGTAGGTTGTGGTATGGGAGGCTTATCGGCAATGCTGCTACAAAATAATTATGAAGTTGAGGCACTTACCCCAAACAAAAATCAAAAAAAACATATAAATAAGAAATACAAAGATTTAGTTTGCCATAATTGTAAGTTTGAAGATTTTGTAACTGATAAAAAGTATAATACAATTGTTAATTCCGAATCGTTACAATACATAAACCTTGATGTTGCCATTCACCATATTAATAAAATTTTAGATAGTACTGGCCAATGGATTGTGGTAGATTATTTTAGGTTAAACGAAGATGGCATTAACAAATCGGGACATTTTTTAAACGATTTTACAAGCAAAATTTCTACACAAGGTTGGAAAATTACTTACCAGCAAGATATTACTTTAAACGTTTTACCAACTATTAAATTTTTACACCTATATGCCGAGCGTTTTTTAGTGCCTTTAAAACATTTTGCTTTTGAAAAATTACGCTTTAAAAAAGCTTGGTTATATTGTTTAACAGAAAAGTTGCAAGCAAAAATTTCGAGCAAAATGGATAAAGAGTTTGCTGCCATTAACCCCGAAAAATTTTTAGCCGAAAAAAAGTATATGTTATTTGTAATTAAGCGAGGGTAATACCAAAATTTTTAAAAAAAAACACCATCAAAAAAGTTGATGGTATTTTGTTAAGTATTTAAATTTATTTACTCAAAATATTCTTTCATCCTATCAAAAAAGCTTTTCTCGCTTTTATCTGGATTTGGTTTAAAATTGTTAGATTCTTTTAGTTTTTCTAACAAAGTTCTTTCTTCGTTATTAAGTGTTTTTGGAGTCCAAATATTTACTTGAATCAACTGGTCGCCTCTGTGGTATGAATTTACTTCGGGAATGCCCTTACCTTTTAAACGCAAAATTTTTCCGCCTTGGGTACCAGGTTCTAATTTAATACGCACTTTACCATCAATTGTAGGTACCTCAATACTTGTGCCCAAAGTGGCATCAATAAAACTAATATGTAAATCGTAAATTACGTTAACACCTTCGCGTTTTAGGGTTTCGTGTGGGGTTTCTTCAATTAAGATAATTAAATCGCCAGCTACACCGCCACGGGCTGCGGCATTTCCTTTGCCGCTCATACTTAATTGCATTCCATCGCTTACGCCTGCGGGTATATTTATACTTATGGTTTCTTCGCCACGTATTATACCCTCACCACTACAACTGGTACATTTCGAAGTTATAGTTGAACCTTCGCCGTTACAACTTGGGCAAGTGGCTCTAGTTTGCATTTGCCCTAAAATGGTATTGGTTAAACGGTTAACTGCACCCTGCCCGTTACAAGTTTTACAGGTTTGAAACGAGCTTTTATCTTTTGCGCCCGTACCATCACAAGTATTACAATTAATTTGTTTGGTAACTTTTATTTTTTTCTCAACTCCATTCGCAATTTCTTCGAGAGAAAGTTTTACTTTAATTCGCAAATTTGTTCCTCGGTTTACCCTACGACCGCCGCCGCCACGAGATTGTTGGCCACCACCAAAAAAGCTATCGAAAGGGCTGCCGCTGCCGCCACCGCCGCCACCAAAAACATCCCCAAATTGGCTAAATATGTCGTCCATATTCATACCGCTACCGCCCCCATAACCTTGCTGTTGCGAGCCTGCATGACCAAATTGGTTGTAACGTTGGCGTTTTTCTGGATTGCTTAGGGTTTCGTAAGCTTCGGCGCCTTCTTTAAATTTATCCTCGGCAGTATGGTCGTCGGGATTTTTATCTGGATGATATTTTATGGCAAGTTTACGGTATGCCTTCTTAATTTCGTCGGCATTGGCGTTTTTAGATACACCAAGTATGTCATAATAATCTCTTTTTGCCATTTCTATATTTTATTATTTGCCTTAAATAGGCATAATTTTTAATTTTTTTTTATTCTAAAGCTGGAAACTAGCTTTTTTATGCTCCAATAATTACTTTAGCAAAGCGAATAACTTTTTCGTTTAATAAATAACCTTTTTCCATTTCGTCTATAACTTTACCTTTATCAGTTGGCGTTGGCGATGGTATGCTGGTAATTGCTTCGTGTATATCGGCATTAAAAGTTTCGCCAATAGCTTCCATAGGTGTTAAGCCTTTTTGCGTTAAAATAGTTTTTAGCTTGTGTTGTATTATAGCCATACCCTCTTTAACTGCGGCAACATCGGTAGCGTTTTCCAAGGCTTTATCGGCTCTAGCAAAGTCATCTAAAACAGGTAATAAAGCCACAATTACTTCTTTATTAGCGGTTTTTAACAAATCAGACCGTTCTTTTTGGGTACGACGTTTAAAGTTATCAAACTCGGCGTAAAGCCTTATAAATTTATCGTTTAGGGTAGCAACTTCGGTTTTAAGTTTTTCTTCATCAGACAAAGCTACTTCGGGGTCAGTAGCTTCTGTTTTTTCGTTATCTGCCAACTCATTGTTTAATTGTACATCTTCGTTAATTTCCTCAATTGGTGTATTTTCTTTATTTTGTGCCATTTTGCTATGTTCTTTAGGTGAAACCGTTTTCTTTTTATTAAACATTTTCGAAAAATTCATTCTATTATGCATTACCAAACATTTTGCCAGTTGTGTAAACCTGTCAAGGTGTCTTATAAAAAATAAAATATTAAGATTTTTTAGACAAAAAAAGTAAAGAGATTGTGTTTTTAAATTTTAGCGTCTTCATGAACTTTGCCGTTTTCACATTTTATAATTCGTGAAGGGAAAGTTCTAATTATTTGATAATTATGTGTTGCCATTAAAACCGCAGTGCCATTTTCGCTTATTTGGCGCAACAAAATCATAATTTCTTCCGATGTTTCGGGATCAAGATTTCCAGTAGGTTCGTCGGCTAAAATTAGTTCGGGGTCGTTTAGTAAAGCTCTGGCAATTACAACACGTTGCTGCTCGCCTCCCGAAATTTCGTGTGGCATTTTTTTAATTTTACTGCGTAAGCCCACTTTTTCTAATACATCTTTAACACGTTCGGCAATTAGGGTTTTATCATTCCAACCAGTGGCTTTTAAAACAAACTCTAAATTTTGTTGAATGCTACGATCGGTAAGTAATTGAAAATCTTGAAAAACAATACCTAATTTACGGCGTAAAAAAGGCACATCTTTATCTTTTAATTTTTTTAAATCGAAACCTACAACTGAACCGTTTCCATTTTTTATGTGTAAATCGCCATAAATAATTTTTAACAAACTACTTTTACCTGAGCCGGTTTGGCCAATTAAGTAAACAAATTCGGCTTTATCAACATGTAAATCAACCGATGAAAGTACCAAATGCTTTTGCTGAAAAACATCAACATTGTTTAATTTTATTACGCTGTTATTTTCCATTAAATATCTAATTTTAAAATCTGCCCAAAAGGCAAAGAGTTAACCAATTGCATAATATAGTCGGTTTTGTGTGCTAAGCCCACTTTATCAAGCAATTTTTCGGGTCTATCAACCCTAAAGTATGCTAAAAGAGTAAAGTTTTCGTCGCGTAGTTGCACATAATCGGGTATTTTGGCAACGCCTTTAACTTTTATAATATACATTTTTCAAAGGTAAAATTTTTTTATGAGCTTAAGTTTTAATAAAAATAATTTTGCTTGGTACAGTATCAAAATTCGTTTTTTTTTCAACATATTCTAATTAATTTTAAGAATTGGATTTTAATTTTTTTGAACACAATTTAAGAGTTTTAAAGGGGCAATACTTTGCTATTTCTATATTAAGGGGCATTATTTTAAATAAAAAAGCCAACAACCAAACAAAAACCCTAAATTGCCTACTTGTTTAAACCTAGTGTTATGACGGATATATTGGACATTAAAATCACAAAAGTAAATCAATCAAAAGTCTCATCGGTAAATTTCGATAATTTACAATTTGGCAAAACCTTTACCGACCATATGTTTACGGCCGATTATGCCGATGGGCAATGGGGCAATTTTCAGATAGTGCCTTATGGCGATATTACTTTTTCGCCAGCTATATCATCATTACATTACGGCCAAACTTTTTTTGAAGGATTAAAAGCTTTTAAACATGAAAATGGTACCGTTTCTGTTTTTAGACCAGATAAAAATGCCGAACGATTTAACCAATCGGCAATGCGTATGTGTATGCCCACGCTACCTGTAGAAGTGTTTTTAGAAAGCATTGCCACTTTAGTAAATTTAGAAAAAAGTTGGATACCCAACCAAGAAAATAGCGCTTTATACATACGTCCGTTTATGTTTGCTACCGACCCTTTTTTAGGGGTTGCGCCATCGCAAACGTATAAGTATATGGTTTTAACTTGCCCTGTTGGGGCTTATTTCTCTAAAAACTTAAATGTAAAAATAGAAACCGAATATTCTAGAGCGTCAGACGGGGGGTACGGTTTCGCAAAATGTGCTGGCAATTATGGTGGTGCTATGTACCCATCTATGTTGGGTTTACAACAAGGGTTTGACCAATTAATTTGGACCGATGCAAAAGACCACCTATACATTGAAGAAATGGGGGCAGCAAATATTATGTTTTTAATAGACGGTAAACTAATAACCCCAACCACCCGCGATACGGTTTTAAAAGGCGTTACCCGCGATAGTATTTTAACATTAGCCCAACAATGGGGCATGCCTGTAGAAGAACGCCGAGTATCGGTAACCGAAATTATTGATGCGGCAAAAAACGGCAAACTTACTGATGCCTTTGGTGCTGGTACAGCCGCTGGTGTAGCTTCGGTTGTTGCAATTACCTACAACCATCAAAAATACGATTTACCAAACCCGGCAAATAGTGAGTTTACCCAAAAATTGAGTAAAACGTTGTTGGATATTAAATATGGTAGGATTGATGATGAAAATGGGTGGAATTTTGTGGTCTAGAGGGGGGATTTTAGTTTAAAATGCTCTTATTTATGGCTTTATAACAAAATTTAACATTTAATTAAGATTTTTTTTTAAAGTGATTTAAACACCAAACGTTAGGTACGTTTTAGCTGTTCCCCCTTTTTTTTAATAATTTTTTTTCACCCCTGGCGCAAGTTTGCAAATGTGCGAGTACGAGTTAGTAATCATAAAAATACTACTCAATTTCTATCTTAACTACTTTTTTCTCTTTAAAATAATCTCTTGCATTGCTGCAAAGAAATAACTTTTTTTATAAACAGTAAATGCTCAAATTTCTAATATTTAACTCCAATATAAGAAAGTTACGCAATTGTTAAATAACAAATATAGGTTTAGCACATTTGCAAAATGCGCCAGAAATTGGGTATATGCAGACTATGCCCCAAGGGGCAGACTATGTTCCAGAGTGCTTATAAAAAGTTTTAGAATTTAGTTGGAGAGTTGTTTGTATATTTGTTTTTTTAATCCTTTAAGCTTAAATATTTCTTTCAAAAAATGTAGCAACCCTTTAATTTCAACGAAATGCTAACCATTAATATTACTGCACACGCAGAAAACGCTTTGCAGATAGAAGCCGTAAAAACAGTGATGAAAGCCTTGAAAATCAAGTTCACAATCACTAAGGAAAAACCCTATAATCCCGATTTTGTTGCTAAAATTGAACAAAGCAGGCTAGAATACAAGGAGGGTAATTTTGTAAGCGTACAAAAAAAAGAACTGAAAAAATACTTAGAGTTAGAATGAGCTACCGCTTAGACTTCACCAAACAAGCTCAAAACGACATTGATTTTTACAAGAAAACAGGCAATAGCCCTGTACTAAAAAAACTGTTTGTGCTTTTGGAAGAAATAGCCGAACACCCCTTTACGGGTACGGGAAAACCCGAACCCCTAAAATACAAGCTCTCAAACTCGTGGTCTCGCAGGATAAACCAAGAACATAGAATTGTGTACGAGGTTTTAAACGATAAAGTTGTTATACACTCCACTAAAGGGCATTATTAGAGCTTTTTACGGGTTGCAAACCATACGATTTGGGCTTCGAAATTGCAAATATCGAAGTACAAGGGTAATTTTCTATGCAAAGTTTAAAACTTTGTATATTAACCCTCACAAGTAACGCTGAAAAAAATTAACAATGCGAGAGCGGGGTATAGTGGCTTAGTAAACTTCATTATGAGTTCCAATGTCTACCAATACAGCTTTCTTAGGCTTATCTTTTGTAAAATAAAAAACAACTCTTAAGTCATAAGCAAGTGAAAAACTCCATAGGTCTTTTAATTTTCCAGAAAGTTTATGGGTCTTTAATTTTAGATTAAACGGGTCGGTTATAAACAAATCAAATTTAAGCCAAAAATCTTCCTCAGATTCTGTTGATTTGATTCGTTTCCTAAAAGCTTTTTTGAACGAACTACTAAATGCAACTTCCATTAAAGCATCTTTTTAAGTTCGCTAAACTTTGATGAAAATTTCAATTTACCAGCCTTTTGTTCTATTGTAGATTTTTTATAATTCTCTGCGATTTCTACTCGGCGTGAATCAGCAACATTATGTTCCAGGAGGGTAATGATTTCCATTTTATCTTCTAATGGCAAACCATATATAGCCTCCACAATATTATTAAAATTCATTGTTTCTGCTTTCATTTTTTGGTGATTTAGAAGAATGTAAAAGTAATTATTTTCTATCTCATTTTCAAAAGTGATGTTATTTAGATGCCATTTCACCTGACGGCAGTCTGTGAAAAAACCACCGCTAAATCCCCCTGGCGCATTTTGCAAATGTACGAGTACGAGTTAGTAATCATAAAAATACTACTCCATTTCTATCTTAACTACGTTTTTCGCTTTAAAATAATCTCTTGCATTGCTGCAAAGAAATTATTTTTTTTTATAAACAGTAAAAGTTCAAATTTCTAATATTTAAAACAATAAAAGAATGTTACGCAATTGTTTAATAACCTGAGTTCGATTATTAAACTAAAGTGTAATTCGCTGTAAATCAATGTTATTTAAGATTTTAAAGCGTTACCGAGAGTAGCGGCCCGCCTGCC
>JAYULE010000057.1:0-4335 GCA_043763845.1 Sphingobacteriales bacterium | reverse complement strand
TGACAAATAATATGCAAGAGGCCGAACTTTTTTTAGCCGTTACCGGGTCCGATTGTGGAATTGCAAATGTAAATATTGGCACATCGGGTGCCGAAATTGGGGGTGCTTTTGGTGGCGAAAAAGAAACGGGTGGAGGTCGAGAGTCGGGCTCGGATGCTTGGAAAGCGTATATGCGCCGCCAAACCAATACTATAAATTATGCCAACACTTTACCGTTAGCGCAAGGAATAAAATTTGATATTTAACGTTTCTGAATTTATATTGCACAAAAAAATTAAAAACAATTATGCTGTTAAAAAACACTTTCTTATTTACCCTTACTTTATTGCTTAGCCAAAGTATTTTTGCGCAAAGCGATACTACCAAAATCCCAACCAATTGGCATACCTTAGATTTACAAACCAGCGGTTATTTTGGGGTAAGTTTAGATAAAGCGTATGATTTAGTTAAGAACAAAAAATCAAAAACGGTTATTGTTGCCGTTATTGATAGCGGGATCGATACCGCACAAACCGATTTGCAAGGCATTTTATGGGTAAACCCAAAAGAAATTGCTGGCAACGGTATTGATGATGATAAAAACGGTTACATTGATGATATACATGGTTGGAATTTTTTAGGTGCTAAAAATGGCACACAAATTATAACCGAAACATCGGAAGAGATTAGAATGTACCCAATATGGAAGCAAAAATTTTCATTAGTCCAAAATCAAAAAACAAACCCTAAAGAGTATAAAGAATTTTTAAAATTAAAAGCTTTACGCGATACTACAGTAAACCGAGCCGAAAAAGAATTAAAAAATTTAAAACCTTTTGCTGCTGGTTTATTAGCCAGTAGCTACTTTATTTTTAGAGATTTAAAAATAGATACCGCAAAAGGATTTACCCTTGCCGACATTCAAAATGCCAATATAACCAACGACACTACTCAAAACGCTAAAGCCTTTTGGGTAAGCATTTTAAGCCGAGACCCTAGCGCAAACTCTAATAGCGTAAAACAAGAAATTAAAGATTATGCCGATAAATTAGAGCGAGACGTAAACCCCGATTTGGCACTTAGAAAACGTATAATGGGCGATGATTGGGAGCAAAACACCAGTAAATTTTACGGCAACAATATTTTAAAAGCCAGCAATGCCAGCCACGGTACGGCGGTTGCAGGTTTAATTGGCGCAAATAGTAACAATAATTATGGCATTAAGGGCATTGCCAATAATGTAAAAATTATGGCACTTAGGGCTGTACCCGACGGCGATGAATACGATAAAGATATTGCAAACGCCATAATTTATGCTGTTAAAAATGGTGCAAAAATTATAAACATGAGTTTTGGAAAAAAAATATCGCCACAAAAAAAATGGGTAGATGCTGCCTTTAAATACGCTGCAAAAAAGAAAGTTTTACTGGTACAAGCCGCTGGTAACGAAGGTGAAAGTTTAGATAGCATTGCAAAATACCCAAACGATATTTTTGCCGACGGTAGCATAAAAGATGCTCCCAATGTTATAAATGTAGGTGCTTCCTCAGCAAAAAAAGATGAGCACCTTGCCGCCGATTTTAGCAATTACAGCAAAACCGATGTTGATATTTTTGCCCCAGGCGCACAAGTAACTTCTATAAATTTAAATAAAGAGTTTATAACCGCCAACGGAACAAGTTTTGCATCGCCAGTTACGGCAGGTGTTGCGGCTTTGGTTTTATCTTACTACCCAAAATTAACAGCGGCACAATTAAAAAATGTATTGTTAAAATCGGCTGCAAAAGCCGATGGTTTACAGGTTTTAAAACCAGGCAAAGCCGAAGAGAAAGTTCCATTTAGCAGTTTATCAAAAACAGGCGGAATTGTAAATGCGTACGAGGCGTTAAAAATGGCCGGTACGTTGCCGTAGGGGCGTACCCTTGTGGTCGCCCCAGGTTACAAAACCCAAAGGGTTTTGGATAGAAAAAAGAGATGTGTTGGTTATAATATCCCGAAGGGTTGGTTAGAAAAACCCTAAGTGGTTTAAGTTTACAATATCCCGAAGGGTAATGGGTTTTCATTTGTTTGTTGGTGTTTTTTTCGTTGTTGGGCGACCATAAGTGCCGTCCCTACGGTTTAAAAAAAGCATTTATAGTAACTGGTAATTTACCGGTTGCTTTTAATTTGCCCATTATAACTTTCGCTGCGGCAATTTCTAACTCGTCCATATCTTGGTAGGCTACTATAAGGCTTTTGCTTTTTTCTATCCCAGGTAAACCGGCGATGGTATATGGGTTTGCAAAAACTACGCTAACGTCACTTTTTGGCGCCATATCGGCAATAAAAAGCTTAACGTTGTTGTTGTAATCTAATGTACTAAGGGGGCGTTTGCGGGTATCGTGAATAGCCATTATTATCCTATCGAAACCGGTTAATTGGGTTTTAATAATTTGCAAATCAAGTAACGATGCGCTTTGGGGGATTACAAAAACCGATGCTTTTAAATCCTCCTTTTTTATCTCTTTGGCAAATAAAGAAATTTGTGGGCTTCCAATATTCAGAATAGCAGTTTTAGTAATAAAACTTTTGCTTAGGATTAAACTATCTGCACCTTTTAAAATGGTAATTGCGGCATCGGCCAGTTGTTGTTTTAGGTGTTTTGCCTCAGGGCGATTTAAATCGGCAACTATATTTTGGGTACTTATCATTTGGTAATTATTTAAACCTACCCAATATTTAGCATATAAAATTTTCTTTACTTTTTCTGAAATATCATCCCAAGTTAGTTTTCTTTTATGTATGGCTTTTCTAATCAATTTTTCGGCCCGTAACGAGTTTTCGGATAGTTCTATTACATCGATACCTGCAACTAAAGCTAAAACATCGGCTTGGCCATTGGCAAAAAATTTAACTACACCTTTCATTTCCATAGCATCAGAAAACACTAAGCCTTTAAAGCCTTGTTTTTGTTTCAACCATCCCGTAATAACGGGTTTAGACAATGTTGAAGGCAGGTTTTTTGTGCTATCTAAAGCTGGAATGTTCATGTGCGCTACCATTACACCACTTAAATTTTGTTTTATGGCTTGCTTAAATGGGTACATTTCTAGCGAATCTAAACGGGTAGTGCTAAAGTTAAGTTGGGGTAAATCGTAATGCGAATCTACATCGGTATCGCCGTGGCCGGGATAATGTTTTGCGGTGGTTAATACGCCATTATCCTGCATTCCTTGCATATAAGCGATGCTTTTTGTAGCTACATTAAATTTATTGTCGCCAAAGCTACGGTAGTTAATAATAGGATTATTTGGATTATTATTAATATCCATTACGGGTGCAAAATTAATGTGCATACCCAATCGTTTAAAATCTTTTGCCATTTGTTGCCCCATTTTATACAACAAATTATTGTTTTGTATTGCCCCTAATGTTAATTGAAAAGGGTAGGCCAACGTACTATCTAAACGCATTGCCAATCCCCATTCGGCATCCATTGCTATCATTAACGGTATACTTGATATTGCTTGATAGCGGTTGGTTAATGCAGCTTGCCTTGCTGGCCCACCCTGGAAAAACACCAAACCCCCAATATGTTCTTTAGCTATAACTTTGGCAACCGAATCTTCGTAAGCTTGCCCACGGTTGGTATGCGCCCGTATCATAAACAATTGTCCAATTTTTTCGCGGCGGTTCATACGCCTGTAAACCGAATCTACCCATTTATTGGGAGAATTAATACTTTGTATGTAGGGCTTTTTTTGTTGTGCTCTAACATTGCTACATATGCAATAAAATAAAATAATAAAAACCCACGGTATTCTTTTTAACATATAATTTAGCTGTTATTTTTAATTGAAGCAATATTTGCTAAGCCAGCAAAATTAGTTTTATATCTTTATAAAAATTAAAAAAAATGCCTTTTACTATTTTAAAAGCGTAGAATTAAATTGTAAAAAACTCTCGAAAATTAAGATGAAAATACTTATATCTTACCTAAAAAATTACAAACCCTTAATTGCGCTTGCCCTTTTATTTGCAACTATTAATCAATGTTTTTCGTTATTAGACCCACATATTACAGGTCGTATTGTTGACGAATTTATAAATAAAAAAGATGTTTTATCTAAAACCCAATTTGTTAACGGAATTTTAAAATTAATTGGTTTTGCTGTGGGTGCTGCAATGGTTTCGCGAATTGCAAAAAATTTTCAAGATTATTTTGCTAACATTATTACCCAAAAACTGGGCGCACAAATGTATGCCGATGGCTTAAAACATTCGCTGCAACTGCCTTACCAAACCTTTGAAGACCAGCGTAGTGGCGAAACATTAGGTATTTTACAAAAAGTACGTAGCGATAGCGAAAAATTTATA
>JAYULE010000056.1:0-16438 GCA_043763845.1 Sphingobacteriales bacterium | reverse complement strand
AGCCTTTATAAATATTGTTTTTACCAGTTTAGTAGGTATGGCATTCGTTATTTTTTACTCGTTAAACGTAAGTTATAAAGTTACGCTGGTTTATTTTGCATCTATACCATTAATTTTTGCGGTAAGTTGGTTTTTAAGTAAAAAAATAAAAGTAATACAAAAAGCTATTGTTAAAGAAACTACAACGTTGGCGGGTTCAACCACCGAATCGTTACGGAATATTGAGCTGGTAAAAAGCTTGGGTTTGGCCGGCCAAGAAATTAATCGTCTAAACAAAACAACTTATAAAATTTTAGATTTAGAGCTTCGCAAAGTAAAATATGTACGCAGTATGAGCTTTTTGCAAGGCACAACTGTAAATTTTGTACGTAGCGCAATGGTAATTATTTTGTTGCTGCTTATTTTCAGTAACGATATATCGGCAGGGCAGTATTTTACTTTTTTGTTTTACTCGTTTTTTTTATTTGGACCTTTGCAGGAGTTTGGTAACATCATTCTTACCTATCGCGAGGCCGAAGCATCGTTAGTAAACTTCAACAACATTTTAGCAATGCCTGTTGAAGTTAAGCCCGAAAACCCAACTGCTATTGGTTTAATAAATTGCTTAACGTTTAATGATGTAAGCTTTAAACATTTAACCGCTAAAAACAACGCTTTAACTCAAATTAATTTTAGCGTTAAAAAAGGGGAAACCATTGCCTTTGTTGGCCCATCGGGCTCGGGGAAAACAACTTTGGTAAAACTTTTGGTGGGATTGTATGCGCCACAAACAGGCACAATAAATTACAACCAAGTAAACAGCACCCAAATAAATTTAGACCAACTACGAGAAAAAATAGGCTTTGTTACGCAAGATACTCAGCTTTTTTCGGGCACCATACGCGAAAATTTATTATTTGTACAACCTAATGCTAGCGATGCCGAATGCTTGCAAGTTTTGCAACAAGCGGCTTGCCAAACATTATTAGCCCGAGCAGCAAACGGTTTAGATACCGTAATTGGCGAGGGTGGGGTTAAAGTTTCGGGTGGCGAAAAACAGCGTTTATCTATTGCTAGGGCATTATTGCGTAAGCCCAATATTTTAGTTTTTGACGAAGCAACATCATCGCTTGATTCGATTACCGAAGAAGAAATTACCGAAACCATTAAAACCGTGGCACAACAGGTGCAGCAAATTACTATTTTAATTGCCCACCGTTTATCAACCATTATGCATGCCGATAAAATTTTTGTTTTAGAAAAAGGCCAAATTATTGAAACAGGTAAACACCAAGATTTGGTTGATGAAAAAGGATTGTATTACGCACTTTGGCGACAACAAATTGGCGAACGCAATACAGATTAGACTTTAAAATAAAAATATTATGCTATTTACTTTAGCCGTTTTATTAGTGGTTATTTTCCCTTTATTGGTGGATGTTGTAACCATTTTTTACATTTTTAAAAACAACAAATTAAGCCAACTAAAAAAAGTATTGTGGTTTACTGTGGTTTGTTTATTGCCTATTTTTGGGGCAATTGTGTATTTT
The DNA here is from genome assembly GCA_043763845.1 of Sphingobacteriales bacterium. Classification (GTDB taxonomy): domain Bacteria; phylum Bacteroidota; class Bacteroidia; order Sphingobacteriales; family Sphingobacteriaceae; genus Pseudopedobacter. The sequence continues at coordinate 14,909 of JAYULE010000056.1, read as the reverse complement.
GGGTATGTGAAGTTTTGGACGAGGGGGGTTTGACGGTTTGGGTATTGGCGAAGGGGGAATTTGAAAACCGTCAGCCCAATACTTGCACAAATGTACAATAGAATTATAAAAGTTGAATTACTTCCGTATGCCCCTTTTTTGCCAATACCTTGTTACCTGCTGCCCTGTTTTTCAAGCCATTTTCTGTTCCAAACAATTCTATATTTCCCAATTTGTTCTGGTGTTCCACCAATTATATCAATTGTCTTTATTCGTCTTGTCGTATTGACTTCAATTGTGCAAACAAGTTCCTCAATTAGCTCTGAATATCTTAATTGTCTTACTCTTTTGTTTGTGTCATAGATAAGTAGCCTAATGTATTTAACAGGCAAAATATTTTCCTTTGATAAAAATGGAACTGTTGCTTTTGATTTCTTTATTGCAAGTTGAACAATTTTTTTTCTATTTTTTCTAATTAAGTTTTGGATGTCTATTTGAAAGTTTGGCTTAATAATTATACTTGGGTCGGCAATTACTGTAAAATACTTTTTAGAATGTATCTGTGTCTCTCGTAGATAAAATGGCTTTGGGAAATAAGTGTCAAGATATTTATTAAAGTGAATTGGAAAATGTGTCTTTAAAGAGCTCCATAAACTTCCCATTTTATAAATAAGTTTAGGAAACTTATATTTTGGAATAAAAAACAAAAGGTCTTCTTCTAAAACACCTTTGTAATCTTCAAGTTTTGTTTCGGTATTTAATCTCAATTCTCTTAATCTGTCGGCATTAAATGCAGCCTAACCTGATGAAATTGTTGAATGTGTTGAATTAAATGAAAAGAAAATTCGGTTGTATGAATTAGTTAGTTTTTCTGCCCAATATGCAGTAGTGAATGAAAAAAACTGAACCTTATTGTAATCCCAATTGTCATTTTTAACATAAACCATTAATTGTTTTTTATTGTTAAGTGCAGTACTATCAAGTATATTATAAATAGTCCAAGCTGGTGCATTTACTTTTGTTTGCAATTCCTCTAATAGTATAGATTGAGGTATTGCTATTTTATATCTCTCGAAGAAAGATTGGTTTGAAATGCTAAATACTTTATAAGCAAGGCAAAAACCATTTACAATATCAAGGGAATTGTCAAAAACTTGAATGATTTTTTTTGTTGCTAATGATGCTTTATTGTTTTTCTTATCAAAATATGAAATGTCATTATCGGTATAAACAATTTTTCCGTGTGCAATTCCATTTCTAATATCGTGTAAATAATATTGCTCCAAATATGAAAAACCATTTTTTTTCAATTCTTCAACTGAATTGTACAAATCAAGTCCATCTGTTTTCTTTCCTGCTTTAAGCCAAAAACATTCAGCAATTAGTTTTGAGAAATAATACAATGGTGTTTCATAGAGTTTCAGTAAATTGTAATGAATGTGTTTGTCTATAAAATTGATTAAGTCGTAATGTTCTTTTGGATAATGAATATCATTTATTTCTAATTGATTTATGTCGTTCAGAATTTTATTAGAAAGACTAATTTGGTTTTCAAGATTTATTAAAGTTTGGGAAAGTATTTTTTCATCTTTGACTAAAAAAGTATTTAAGTGCTGCAAAAATTCTTTAAAGGCAAGTTTGTTATAAAACTTTTGTGGACTTTTGGCAAGGTAGTTTATTAAACTTAAATAGTTTGTGTCATTTTGAATACCAACAAATTCAAATTCCTTGTCAGTTTTATTAAGCCAAGTTTCGTGTAGTTGTTTTGTAATTGGATTTGTCTCAAAAATTTTCAAATGTCAGGAAGTTAAATTTTATAACGATGTGTCCATAAGGGTTGCAGGTAACCCCCAAATACAAGCAATCACCCCCTCCCTACTGTATAGTAAACTTAACATTTACCCCAAAGTTGGTAAAAGCTGTTATAAAACTTTGCGAAGTGTATGGTTTGGTTATGTTGGTATCGTAAAACAAACGTAGGTTTAACCGTGGGCTTATCACATAATCTATACTTGGGCGGTAGGTTATGTTTTTAGATCCGGTTGATATTTCGGCTTCGTTAATATCGGCTCTATATATTACAGTTTTATTATCTCTTATGGCAATATCTACCCTAAAATTTAAGTCGTTTTTTAGGGTTACGCCTTTTAAAATCCCGAAAGGAAACCTAAACTTTGAGGTACGGTAACCTAAGCCAAATACAATTGCTTCGTCGTTTTGCTGCGCCAATTGGCTGTTGGTAATACCAAAACTTAATCCTCTAGATTTTCGGTATTCTAAATTGGCCGATATATCGTTTTTAAATCGCATATCTAACCCTAAAAGTGGGGAAAACTGTTCCTGTATGGTTACTTGCGAAAACTGAAAAGCGGGCAAAAAGTTATTGTTTACATCTCGTACACTGGCGGCTCCGTTAGTTTCGCCGTAGCGGATTAAAGTGTTAAACGAGTTTACGTTATAGGTTGATATATAGCCATGCGTTAAATCTATGGAGCTAAAAATATTGCTCATAAACGGAATTTTTGTTAAACCGTTATAGGTTAAACGCCAATTTGGTAATGGTATGCTTGGGAAACTATTGGTTGATGTTGAACTTGCATTACTACCCTTGTATGCAGCTATAAATGCCGGAACAATCACATCTTGCGAGTTTTTGCCATAACCATCGGCAAAGCCATTGTCGATTGTGCCACTGCTATTTGGGTTTTGGCCTGCTAATCTTTTTGAAATGATTTCTCGGTTGGCTAAAAAGTTTTGAAATACTGCCGATAGTACATCTGAATTTTTATCGGTAAAGGCCGTTTTTAAAGCAATAAACGATACGCTATAACTGCCTGTTGTTATTGGACTTAGGTTATCAAACTGGTTTCTGGTGTTATCAAATCTAAAATTGGAAGAGTAATTTTTAGTTTCGTTTTTAAATGCAGTAAGTTCTATACGTAAATCGGTTAAGGGTTCTAGTGTGCCGCGTAAGTTGAGTTTTGTATCTAAGGTGTTTACATACAATTGGTTTTGCAGGGTGTCGTTGGTTATCCAACCGCCAGTTAGTGCATTTCCTCTAATATCGTTTTGCGAACCTAATAAAAAGCCTACACCCGGGGCGTTGGCGTCAAAATCGTAACCAAAATATTTTGTTTTAGGTAAATAGCCCGGTAAAAATGTGCCTTCGTTTTTGGTATAAGTTCCACTTACATTTTTTAAACTTAATAAAACTTTTAAAATGGTTTGGGTAGTGGTAAGCTTTACGGTACTATCGGCAGGGGTTAATTTACGGTAAAAGCCAAATTTGTTAAATAAACTTACAAAGTTTGCGGTTGGGTTTATTTGTACAGTACGCTGGTTTTGTATGCTGTTACCAAAATTAATTTCTGGATTATCAAGTGTCAAAAGCGGCTCGGCTTTCCAATTAAAAGTAGTTTGATAGCGGGTAACTAAGGTCACAAAATCTAAACCTGGAATTTTAGCTAATGGTACTGTGTAGCTAAAGTTTATAGTGTGGTTATAATCGGTAGTACGACCTAATTTTTTTAAGTTTTGCATAACCGTATCTCGTTTAAAGCCTGTAATACGGCCTTCGGGTTCATCTACTACACCAAGGTTTGTAGCATTAAAATCCATTTTTAGTGATTTTGTTAAATCCCAACTTATACCGTAAATACGGTTTATTAAAAAGTTTTTGTTAAAAGTGGTGTTAATTGGAATGAAGTTAGTGGGGTCGTTATTATCTCGTAACGAGTTTTCGGAGTATAGCCTATCAACTTCTATTCTAAAATTTAAAACCGATGGCAATAAATTAATATTGAAATCTTTTAGTAATGCTAAACGATTTGATTTTATAAGTTTTTTTAATGGAGAATAAAACTTAGGTGTGCTGTTATAATTATAACCCAAAGCCCCAAAATATTTTTTTTGGATGGTGCTTTTATTAATAAAATCTCTGTGATTACTTTCGTTATAAGAGTAGCTGGCGTTTAAATTCTCCACATCCCATAAATGATTTTTGGCTTGTGGGTCGGTTTTTATTTTTCGGATATTGGTAAAATTTAAACTTTTACGTTCGGTTACGTTTTGCGAATATTCTAAAATCTCTGTTTGTTTTTCGGCCGATTGCGATGCTAAAACTGTTTTTAATTCGATATCGGGATTTCGTGGATCGAACTGTGGGGTACCAACTTGTTTAGCATAACTTACCGAAACCGGTAATTTTATACCTGTTTTATCCGGGAAAAATTTGCCTAATTCTAAACTTGTAGCAATATCAATGGCTTTATCTTCGCTACGGCGGGTTTCGCTAACACGTTGTTCTAAAGATCCAAAACCAATTGATGTTTGATTTGCCGATACGGTTACATCGCCAAAATCGGCCAATTGGGCATTCATACGAGCCGTAGCAGCCCAACCACCACGTTGGTCGAAATCGGTTACTCTTAACTCGTTAAACCAAATTTCGGCGGTTTTATCTTGTTCATCGTCGGTACTTAAAATATTATCCTTAGGCTTAAGTGGGTTACGTACACCTAACATAATGGTACGCACTTTACTTAAATCGGGCTGGCCTTTAATAATTACAGTGTATGTACCACTTTGGTAAATAAAGGGTTCGTTAATGGTTGCCGTAGCGGGTACAGTTTGCATTGCAGCATTACGAGCAGTTTTTGCCAGTTGAAAAAGTCTTAACTCAATTTCCATTCTGTTTTGGGCAGGCCAAACTTGTTCGGGGTCGCGGGTGCCAGGGTTGGTAACCTTTAAAGGGATATCATATTCGTAATAATTGTCTTGATAATCGGTACCTAACCTCAAAAAAGCGTGTGTATCACCATCTCGTAATTGCTCGCCTTCGGCGTGTATAAACATTTGTAAGCGTTTGTACGATCTAAAATCGTTTACCGTAGTTTTATATGCCGCCCTTGAATAACCATCTCTTAAATTTTTTACTTTAACCGAAAGCGATTGTTCGTTCTGCACCGAGTTACCTCTAAAATTAGAAAAATCTTGCTCACGTAATATCCCTGGTGGCACTACATAAGGAATAGGAGTTTTATTGCCGTTTTCTTCAATATTTACAATACTAACATCTAAAAGTGAGTTATCTAAACCTACAGTGGTAACTCCTGGATCTTTAATTGCTTTGGTTATATTTTTTTCGGCATTGTAGCGTCTCCATTCACCTCGTATCAATTGCAATTTAGCAAACCGCAATACGGTGGTATCGGCAAATTCGGTCAAAAACATTCGCATAAAGCGTATTGATTTAAAATCTTGAATGCTTCCAATTTTATTATCGTATTGTGCAATGGGAACCCTAAATTGGTACCAAGTTGCGTTTTGCGATGTGCCATCAACCAATTTTATGTTAGATGATACTTTATCAACTACAAAGTTTTTACCTACCTGTAAATCTTGTGGGCGCATACTCACTTTGTATTCAAAATACTCATCGGCCCGGGTAAGATTATTGTCGCGGTTAATATCTTCGCCATCGGGCAGTGCGGTTGATGCCGAGTTTTCGATACCGGTTTCAATAATTGATTGTTGTGCCGTTTTAGAGTTTCCTTCGGTACCGTTAAAGTTTTCGTAACGCTTAAGTATACCTGCACTTTGCTGATCGAGTTTTGGACTTCTAAAATAGGAATAGTCATCTGTGGCAGGGTCGGCGTTTAAATCTGCCGCTGCTGCGGGATTTAATTGGCTAATTATAGGCTGTAAAATGGTAGCAAATTTCTGACTTTCTTGTGCATTGCTTATCCCATCAATACCCACATCTTGTATCAATCTTGCGCTTGGGTTATTATCAAAAGCTTGTATAATAGGTTGTAATTTTGGTACACGCCCCCAAGCTGTTTCGTCGGTACGGTCGGGGTTGCCATCGGCAGGTAAACCGTTTTCTAAACTTTTACGGCCATCTCGTAACACATCTTCCGATAGGTTTCCTAAATTAAAATACAAATCGCCGCCCGTTGCGTTTGGTTTTTTTAAAAATGGGTCTAACACCCAAAACTCAATAAATTCTATATTTAAAGCCTCAAAATCGTTATTATCTATTCTTCTAAAAATGCCTCCCCACTTGCTGCGTGGGTTAGTAAAATTACCAAAATTATTTATACCCGTTGCTGTAAAATTGTATGGCCCACGCAACATTGGGTAATAAGCAACATTAAATGTAGGAAGGGTTAAAGTAGTTCCGGTAGGGTTTTGCCTGTTTGGAAAAACCTCGGTTTCTAAAACCTCTCTAACATAAGGATCGGATAATTCTGCTTTATTATTTTTAATATTTGCAGGTGTAAGCGTACCGCTACGGTTATAAAAAAGTGGGTCGATGGTAAAAAAAGATATTTTTGAACGGTTAAATCCATATTCTAATTTGTTAGAGAATTTCGCTTCATCAAAAAGTTGCGGTGTGCCCGATATTTGCCACATTGTTGGTGCTTTTAAATCAATTATAGATCTACTTGCCTCAAAATCATCAACATAACTTGCACCAGTTGTATTGCCTGCAAAGTTTAACGCTTTTGGATGGCCGGGTTGAAAAGTGGCAAACTCGCCATTAAACGAAACCGAAGATGGGGCTTTGGTTGATATAAAAGGGATTTTATCTATCAACCGTGTTAACAACCTGCTGCTTGCACTGTAATTAACATCAAATCCGTAAATACTATTTGATACCGACTCTTCGCCAAAATTTACTTTTGGAGTTATTGGCTGCTCGGTAAGTTTAAGGTAAGTTGCCCCAAAATTTATTTTCTCGCTTACCTTATATTCTAACCTTGTACCAAAAAGGCTTTTTTGTTGTACGCCAAAAAGTTCGTTACTTTCTAACCTTATTTTTATGGCTTGGCCCGAGTTTAGTAGCGCCGTGTTTAAAATTTTAACCCTACCAATATTATAATCAACCGTGTAATCGGCACCTTCAATTAGTTTTAGAGTTCCCGCTGTTACTACCACCGAGCCTTCGGGTACGTTAATAGCGTTTAATTGAAACTCGGAACTAACCGACGATTGGTAAGTACCTTTTATAACATATCTGTTTAAGCTTGGGAAATATTGTTGAGCTAATGCTTGGGTAGAATCATAAAGTGGTTGGTAAACGTATTTATCTCTTAAAGCTGTTTCGTTAACATCAAATTTTGCAGCTAAATCTTTACCAAATGGTTCAATAAAAGGAAAAATAATACGGCCATTAACAGGGTCGATGGTTACGCCCGGTAAAAAATCGAAGTAGCCATCGGGCACATCATCTCTCTGTTGATTTATTCTATCTAAACCAGTTACTTGTAACCATAACTTACCTTTCAATTTTGTTCGTTTTTTAGGATTTACAGGGTTTACTGGGTCAACCTTTTCTCCTTCATCAATCATTGGTTTTTCTACAGCCGTATCGTTATCAACCCTTGTAATGCTTAATTTAAAATCTTGCGGACTAATTTCATAAGCATTTAACGAGTAAATGTTTTTCATCATTAAATGCCAAATAGGTAAATTGGTTTTTATGGTTTGATTTTTTAACAACTTGGTATAAAGCACTTTTGGGGTGCCTGCATCAACTGTTAAATCATTAGAAAACTCGCCTACTTGGTACTCAACCCCGTTAACAGTGTAACGGTAAGCAACGGCCAAAACTTCATCGGTATTTAAAGCAGCGTTTAAGGATATAAAACCCAAAATAGGGTTCATGGTATATTCTCTTTCGTTTAATTTACGGGCGTAGGTGATTTTAGAATAGTTATCGGTACTACCTTTTTTTGCTTGAAAGAAATCATCAATCTCGTTATTGTTAGTTAGCCTAGAGTTTGCGGGTATTTTTTGCAGTAAATTGTTTGATTGTAACTGCGGGAAACTAGGGTCGGTAAATGCCGATGGATAAGTGCTAAACCCGGCTCCCCCTTTAAATGATGTGGTATCGTATGGCCTACTTTCACCTAAATCCATAAAGGCTAGAATATCTCTTGAGTCGGCTGTACTGTTAGTTTTATTAGTTACCCAAACTTCTAATTTAGTTATGTTAATAGGCGATGTAATAATAGGCAAATTAGACATTGCCTTATTGTAGTTGTTACGGAAATATTGTGATAAAAAGTAGTGTTTATTGGCCTCGTAACCGTCTGATGTGATGCGAAATTCGTTTTGTTGCGAGCCGTTGGTTATGGTAATTTCTTTGGCTTGCGAGCGTTGTTGCGAAAACAAGGTGGTAACATTTAAACGCCCAAATTGTAATTGAGTTTTTATACCAAACAATGCTTGCGTACCTGTAATAAGCTGTGTATTAAGCGGAAAACTTACTACACCAACTTCTAAACGTTGCAAAATATCGTCTTTTTTACCCGGAAAATCTAGTTTTATTTGGTTCTCAAAATCAAACTGGGCTTCGGTACTGTAATTCAAATTCATTTTTAACCGTTCGCCAATTTTACCAGCCAAATTCATTTGTATGCGCTGGTTAAAATTAAAATTGCTTTGTACCCTTTGGCGTTCGTTAAAAAGTGGGTTTTCGTTTCGGTTTATACGTCCGCCAAGGGTTATATCGGCACTACCACGTGGTATAACGCTAATGGTATTGCCACCAAAAACTTTTTCAAAAATTTTGTTTCTAATTTTAATGTTTGCACCAAACCCTTTTTTAGCTGCCGCTGCCGATACATTTGGTACTAAATTATGCCAATAGTCGGATTTTATTTTTTCTAACGATAAGGCTTGGTATTCTTTAAAAGTTAGGTACTGTGGTTGGCGGTAAAGTTGGTTTCCAACCATTTCTTTAACTACGTAGCGGTTAGTTTTTGCATCGTACTCAACACTTCGGGTAATGTTTTCTGGGTCGGTTAGGCCAAATTGTGTAGGTACAATAAATGGGGTTATGTAACTATCTTTTATGGGATATTTAAGTTTTAAACTATCGGCTGGGGATTTTGCAACGGGTTTAGTTATTTGTGCAAATAAACGCATCGGCGTAAAGCAAAAAATAAATAAAGCTATTAAGTTGGCTACAAAAAAGACGACGTATTTTTTCAATTTATATTTCTTCTATTTATAAGCTTTTAAGGGCTGTTTTAATTATTTGCTCTACCGTTAATTTTTCTGTTGCACCCTTCATTAAGTTATCAATAGTTTTATCGGCAGCGGTTTTGGCAAAACCTAACATTATCAATGCAGATAACGCTTCGTCGCGGGCAGTATTGTTTATAGGCATAGCAATTAATGTTCCGCTACCTTCTTTTTGCAATTTATCTTGTAATTCTATAATTAGGCGTTGCGCCGATTTTGGCCCAATACCTTTTATACGTTTTATTTGATCAATATCGCCTTTAATAATTGCCTCTTGAATTTCTATGGGCGATATAGAAGAGAGCATCATACGGCCTGTACCTGGGCCAATTCCGTTAACTGATATAAGGTGCAAAAAAAGTCGTTTTTCGCCTTCATCGGCAAAGCCATACAAGGTATGTCCATCTTCTTTAACGTGTAGCCAAACATATAACTTACACTTTTCTTGGTCTTTAACTGCAACAAAAGTATGTAACGAAATATGTAATTGATAGCCAACACCACCAGCTTCAAGTATTACATAAGCGGGGCATTTATAAGTTAATTTACCATCAATATAAGCGTACATAGTAAGTGTTAGTTATCTTTTTTTAGCGGTCGAAATTACTAAATTTTTGGTTAACTCATCTTGTTTTGTTTGCACATCAACCACGGCAATGGTAACCATATTTACAATCTCACGTACCGAACTATCTAACTGTAGCACATGTACAGGTTTATTCATACCTAAAAGTATTGGTCCAATAGCTTCGGCACCGCCAATTTCTTGCAACATTTTGTAGGCAATATTACCAGCATCTAAACTAGGGAAAACCAAGGTATTTGCTGGTGCATCTTTTAATTTAGAAAACGGAAAATTATCATTTAGCAAGGCCGAGTTAAGCGCAAAATTTGCTTGCATTTCCCCATCAACAATCATATCGGGATATTTGTTGTGTAAAATACTCACAGCCTCACTAATTTTATGAGGAGCTTCGCCCTCGTTTGAACCAAAGTTTGAGTATGATAACAGGGCAATGCGTGGCACAATATTAAACTGACACACCGATTTGTTAACTAAAACAGTTATATCTACCAGCTCTTGGGCATCGGGGTTTACGTTTATGGTGGTATCGGCAAAAAACACAGGGCCACGTTTAGTAAGCATCATATACATACCAGCCACACGGTTTACACCAGGCTGTGTACCAATAATTTGCAGCGCTGGTTTTACGGTAGTTGCGTAGTTTCGGGTTAAACCCGATATTAACGCATCGGCATGGCCAAACTGAACCATTGATGCACCAAAATAATTACGGTCTCGCATTAATTTGCGGGCTTCGTATAAAGTTATACCTCGCCTACCTCGCTTTGCGTATAAGTTTTGTGCATATTGCTCAAAAAGTTCTTTTTCTTCAACTGGGTCTATAATTTGTACACCATCTAACTCCAATTCGTTTTCACGAATAATTTTATTAATAACGGTTTTATTACCCAACAAAATTGGGATGGCAATACCTTCATCTTTAACTATTTGTGCCGATTTTAATATTTTATAATTATCGGCCTCTGCAAAAACAACTCGTTTTGGGTTTGCTTTGGCTTTGTTAGTTATGGTGCGTAAAATCACATCATCCATACCTAAACGTTGGTTAAGTTCGTGGCAATATTTATCCCAATCGGTAATATTAAACCTAGCCACGCCCGATTCCATTGCCGCCTTAGCAACAGCAGGCGCAACGGTACTTATTAATCTAAAATCAATTGGTTTTGGTATAATATAATCTTTACCAAAACGTAAATTTTTAGTATTATATGCTAAATTTACCGCCTCTGGTACGGTTTCTTTAGCCAAAAGCGCAATAGCTTTCACTGCCGCAATTTTCATTTCTTCGTTAATAGCGGTAGCCCTAACATCAAGCGCACCTCTAAAAATATAAGGGAAACCGAGTACGTTATTTACTTGGTTCGGAAAATCGGACCGGCCGGTAGCCATAATAATATCTTTACGGGTTTTAACTGCTAAATCGTAATTAATTTCGGGATTTGGATTTGCCATTGCAAAAACAATGGGGTTTTTAGCCATTGTAAGCAACATTTCGGCAGTTAATACATCGGCCGATGATAGCCCAATAAAAACATCAGCGTTTTTTACGGCATCAGCCAAGGTGTGTATGTCTCGGTTTGTGGCAAATTCAGCTTTAGATGGTTCAAGATTATCTCGGCTTGCCCTAATAACGCCTTGCCTATCTAACATTACCAAGTTTTCCTTTTTTGCACCTAACGAAACGTATAATTTTGTGCAAGATATAGCAGCTGCACCTGCGCCGTTTATTACAATTTTTATTTTATCGAGTTTCTTTTTTTGTATTTCGCAAGCGTTGGTTAAGGCTGCGGCCGATATTATGGCGGTACCGTGTTGATCGTCATGCATTACCGGAATTTTCATTTCGGCTTTCAGTCGTCGCTCAATCTCAAAACATTCGGGAGCTTTAATATCCTCGAGGTTAATGCCGCCAAAGGTGGGTTCTAAGGCTTTAACAATCATCACAAACTCATCCACATTTTCTGTATCAAGTTCTAAATCAAACACATCAATATCGGCAAATATTTTAAACAGTAAACCTTTGCCCTCCATAACAGGTTTGCCAGCTTCGGGGCCAATGTTACCCAAGCCCAAAACAGCTGTACCGTTACTTATTACAGCCACTAAGTTGCCTTTGGCGGTATATTTATAAACATCTTCTTTGTTTTCGGCAATTTTTAAACAAGGCACTGCTACACCAGGTGAGTATGCTAAGGTTAAATCTCGTTGAGTACTTGTTGGTTTTGTGGGTACTACTTGTATTTTACCTGGTCGGCCTTTTGCGTGGTAGTCTAATGCGTCTTGTGCTTTGTTTACTTTACTCATACTTAGTATTATGTGGGGCTAAAAATACAATTCTATATTTGGGTTTGGATAAATAGTTTACAACAAATCAAAACCAATATCACGCCTAAAATACACGCCATCGAAATATACTCGGCCTGCATCGGCTGTGGCTTGTTGTACGGCTGTAAATAAATCGTTTTGTAAACTGGTTATGGCTAAAACTCTACCACCATTTGTTTTAATAGTGTTGTTTTCGTTTGTTGTGCCCGCATGAAAAACCAACGAATCTTTCAAGTTTTCTAAACCTGTAATGGTTTTACCTGAAATATAAGTACCCGGGTAACCTGCCGAAACTAACATAATAGTTGCAGCTGTTTTGGACGAAATTTGTAAATTATAGTTTGCCACACTTTCATCGGCTACAGCCATTAAAAGTTCTAAAAAATCACTTTCTATGCGAGGAAGTACACTTTCGGTTTCTGGGTCGCCCATTCGGCAATTGTACTCTACCACGCTAGGTTGGCCGTTATGGTTCATTAAACCAATAAAAATAAAGCCTTTATAATGTATGCCCTCGGCTTTTAAACCGTTAATTGTGGGAATAATTACACTTTGCTCTACTTTTTTCAAAAATGCAGCATCGGCAAATTTAACAGGCGAAATTGCGCCCATGCCACCTGTGTTTAAACCCGTATCGGCTTCGCCAATTCGTTTATAATCTTTTGCTTCGGGCAGTATTACATAATTTGTTCCATCGGTTACTACAAAAACCGATAACTCTATACCTTTTAAAAACTCTTCAACAACTACCATCGCACTAGCTTTGCCAAATTTTGCTTCTGCTAGCATTAGTGTTAATTCTGTTTTTGCTTCGGCTATTGATGTACAAATTAAAACACCTTTACCTGCCGCCAAACCATCGGCTTTTAATACTATGGGCAGGGTGTGGTTTTCTAAATAGGTAATTCCCTCTGGTAAAGTGTCTATTGTAAAAGTTTTAGATGCTGCAGTAGGTATGCCATATTTGTGCATAAATTGTTTAGAAAAATCTTTGCTTCCCTCAAGTTGAGCTCCATCTTTTTTAGGACCAATAACAGGTATGTAGGCTAAATCGGCATCAGCCAAAAAATAATCGTGTATGCCACGTACCAATGGTTCTTCGGGGCCTACAATTACAAAATTTATGTTATTTGATAAAACGGCGGCTTTTACGGCATCAAAATTTAGCACATCTATGTTTAAATTTGTACCAAATTGGGCGGTACCAGCATTACCAGGTGCAATAAAAATTTTACTGCAATGCTTGCTTTCGGTAATTTTATAACAAAAAGCGTTTTCGCGACCGCCAGCACCAATAATAAGAATGTTCATAGCGTAAAAATAGTTTTTAGAATTAAAATTTAGTGTATTTTTTTAACTTGTTGTTTAAAACATCTTATAATTATTGAATGTACTTTATATATGTATAGTTTTTTAAAATTCATTGTTAAAACTAAAATGGGTTTAGTTAGTATATTTAAATACAATTTTATGTAACCTTATTTATTTTTCAGTTTATAATTGCCTATAAGTCAAATATTTAAATTTATTCTGTTTGATTGTGGTTTAAAAAATAATTGCAGGTATAAAAAATTGTTATAAAATTAAGGCAACATCACATATTTTAAAATTTTTAGGCTTCATATTTGGTTTAAAACAAAATAACTTCTAATTATTTTATTACTAAACTTGCCATTACAAATATTATGGAGAAAACTTACCCTTTTTATGCCCGTTTAGCATATATTTTAATATCGTGTATTTGTTTGTTTTATATTTTTTTAATAGGGAAACAAATACTTTGTCCATTAATTTTCTCATTTTTATTTGCCATTTTATTGTTGCCTTTGTGTAACTTTTTAGAACAAAAATGTAAAATTCCGAGGGTAATTTCGGCAATATTGTGTGTTGTTTTTCTTATAAGCGCAGTGGTTGGTATAATTTATTTATTAAGTATAGAATTAAGCCATTTAGGATCTGACTGGCCTAAACTAAAACAGCAAGTTTTTAACTCTATAGGCGACATACAAGCTTGGGTTGCACTTAACTTTGATGTAAACGCAGCCAAACAAACCAAATATTTAAACACACAAACTGGTAAATTACTAAGTTCTAATACGGCTGTATTAGGCGAAACGGTACTTTCTATATCGTCTATATTACTTTTTTTGATTTTTATTTTTTTGTACACATTTTTTATTTTGCTAAAACGTAGCTTACTAATTGGTTTTTTAATTGCTGTTTTCGATGATGCCCACAGCCATATTGTTTACGATGCCGTTGAGCAAATAAAATACATTATTAAAAAATACATTGTGGGTTTAGTTTTGCAAATGCTAATAGTAGCCTTACTTACTTTTTTAGTGTTTAGCATTTTAGGAGTGCAATACGCTCTTTTATTGGGTTTACTTACTGGCATTTTAAATATTATTCCTTACGTGGGCATACTTTCGGCATTAATATTAAGTATGGTTGTAACACTTGCCACTGCAAGCGGACTTCACGCATTATGGGTTGGGGCAGCTTTGTTAGGTATTCATATTATAGATGCCAATATTTTAATGCCCATTGTTGTAGGATCTAAAGTTAAAATAAACGCCCTAATAGTGGTGTTAGGTGTAGTTATTGGCGAAATGTTATGGGGTATTTCGGGCATGTTTTTAGCTATACCTATTGTTGCAATTGCTAAAATTATTTTTGATAGGATTGATGGTTTAAAGCCTTGGGGAATGTTGTTGGGCGATGAAAAGAGTGGGTAAATTTTGAAATTTCTTACTTGAAACGGGTGTTCGATTGTTAATTCAAAAACAATGTACTGTTTATTAGAGTTATAAACTATTTTTTGCGCTACCGATCGCAGCGGCCCGCCTGCCGGCCGGCAGGCATCCTTTTTTATCCCCCTAGCCCCCAAAGGGCATAGCCGTCAAGCAGGAATGAGATAAGTCTATAATATATAGGGGTATATGTAACCCAAAACAGGAGAAAAACTTGGTAACCTCATTAT
>JAYULE010000055.1:0-4384 GCA_043763845.1 Sphingobacteriales bacterium | reverse complement strand
TTGGTATGGTGGGTGCTTTCTTTTTTAGAAACCATTTTTTTCCGGGAAGAGCCCCACGTGTAATGGAGTTGAGAGCAACTTGCGATAAATTTGTAATTGCCATTGATGCCAATTTAAACACCAACCACAACCAAATTGATGCTTTGTTAAAAGAGGCTGGTGCAACAGAAATTAAGCATAATGATAGAAAGTATGTTAGCTATGAATAAGAAAATATCAGTTGTTATATTTGTAATGGTTGCCGTTATGGCAATTGCAACATCGTGTAAAGATAAACGTAGCCGTGGGTTGGAGTACGCACCTAATATGTACGAACCCATTGCTTATAACCACGACCAAAAAAATCTAAATTTTGCCGATGGTAAAACATCACAAAATCCCCCTAAGGGTACAAACCCAGTAGGGTATGCAAGGTTTGATTATGCCGAAACCCGCGAAGGTTACGATGCTGCAAGTGCCAACTCCATTAACCCGATTGCAAGAAATAAGAAAAATTTGCTGGAAGGTCAGGAATTATACATATCAATGTGTAGCCCTTGCCACGGTGTTTTAGGTGCTGGTAATGGAAAAATTGTTGAGTTAGGTAAATATCCTGCTCCACCTTCTTATGCCAACGGAGTGTCTTCTCGGGGTGGTGCAATGAAGGATTTAACAGATGGTAAAATTTATCACACCATGCAATATGGTATTAACTTAATGGGTTCGTACGCCTCACAACTATCGCCCGAAGAGCGTTGGAAAGTGGTAATGTATGTACACGAATTACAAACAATAAAATAATAAATTAAGACGATATAATGGGAGCCCATAATCACAGTCACACTTATAATTTTTCGGAACAATTTGCATTTGGTGGCAAATTAAAAACATTTAGTTTAGTAGCTATTGTAATAGGTATTGCTGCCATTGCCTACGGTTTTTTAACTGGCCATGCCGAACGTACTTTTCTTAACTTGTTGTTAATGAGTTATTATTTTACTTGCGTTTGTGCTGCAGGTTTGTTTTTTATGTCGATACAGTTTGTGGCACAAGCTGGCTGGTCGGCAGGTTTATTACGCATACCACAAGCATTTGCTCGTATTTTACCCTTTGCCAGTATCATTTTAGTTATTGTAGTTGCAGCGGGTTTATTTTCACATAATTTATATCATCATTGGGCTGGTGAAGGTTTGTCGGACCCTAAAAGCGAACATTATGATCCAATTATTGCTGGCAAATCAGCTTATCTAAATATACCTTTCTTTTTGACAAGGTTAGTTATATTTTTAGCTTCGTACAGTATTTTTGCTGTGTTAATGACTAAATTATCGGTTAATGAAGACTTAAATGGTGGTTTAAAATCGCACTCAAAAAGTATTAAGTATGCTGCTATTTTTTTAGTAATATTTGGTTTTACAGCTCCAATTTGGTCGTTCGATACCATTATGTCTTTAGAGGCTCATTGGTTTTCAACAATGTTTGGTTGGTACAATTTTGCTGCAATGTGGATTGTGGGTTTAGCCGCAATGACTTTAACCATCATCAGTTTAAAAAAAGCTGGTTATCTACCATGGATAAACGAAAACCACATTCACGATATGGGTAAATTTGTTTTTGCTTTTTCTATCTTTTGGACTTACATCTGGTTTTCTCAATTTTTACTAATCTATTACGCAAACATTCCTGAAGAAACTGTGTATTTTTATAAGCGTTGGGAAGGTAACTACTGGAATTTGTTTTTATTGAACTTGGTAATCAACTTTTTATCTCCTGTATTAATTTTAATGACAAGAGATAATAAAAGAAAACTAAACGTAATGATGTTTGTTTGTATATTAATACTTTGTGGCCATTGGTTAGATTATTATATGATGATTATGCCAGGTACACTAGAAGCCGAAGCAGGGTTTAACTTTATTGAGTTGGGTGTTGCAGTTGGTTTTGTTGGATTGTTTATATTTTCGATGCTAACGAGTTTAAGTAAATACGCAATTGCTCCAAAAAATCATCCGTTTTTAGACGAAAGTGTACATCATCAGATTTAAGATTATTTAATTGAAGATTATGAAAATTTTAAAAAATATAAAAATCAAATCGGCTTTTGCTTTAATAGTAATAATTGTTCTTTTTGTAAATAATTTATTTGCCCAAGCTGCAACTACCGCAGTAGCTGCCGTTGCTGACCCAGATAAAAACGCTTACATACCTAAAATGGTAACTTATTATTTGTTATTGTTTTTGCTGGTGTGTATTGTGGTTGCATTAATTGGTAAAATACTATCCGTTTACGATTTAACAAAAAAAGTACAAGGTGCAAAAGAGGGTTTTTCGTGGGATAACTTCAACGGTTTTCTATTCCTTGCTTTTTTGGTTGTGGGATTGTATGGTACTTATTGGTCTTACACAGTACAAGGGGCTCAAATATTACCCGAATCGGCATCGGAACATGGTGTAAAAATTGATGAAATGTTTAACATTACTTTAATTATTACTACAATTGTTTTTGTAATTACCCATATTTTATTGTTTGTATTTTCGTTTCAATACAGTTATAGTGCTAAAAAGAAAGCCTATTTTTTACCACACAATAACACCTTAGAAAAATATTGGACGGTTATACCAGCTATTGTTTTAACTGTTTTGGTTTTAATGGGCTTTTTTACTTGGAGAGATATAACTAACATTTCGCCAGATGGTATTAGAAACGCTATACACGTTGAAGTTACTGGCCACCAATTTGCCTGGGAGGTTCGTTACGGTGGTAAAGACAATTTAAACGGACGCAAAAACTATAAACTTATAGGTGGTTTAGGTGGCTTAAATAGTTTAGGATTAGATTTATCGGATAAAAAAAATTACGATGATTTAACAGTAACCGAAATTGTATTGCCCGTAAATAAATCGGTAAGGTTTAATTTAGGTTCCAAAGATGTATTACATAGTTTTTATATGCCACATTTTAGAGCGCAAATGAATTGTGTACCGGGTATGGCAACTAGTTTTCAATTTACGCCTAGGTTAACCACTGCCGATATGCGTGACAAAGTAAACGATCCAAATTTTAACTATTACTTGTTGTGTGCTAAAATTTGTGGTGGTTCGCATTTTAATATGAAATTTGCGGTTAAAATTGTAAGTCAAAAAGAATATGATAAATGGCTTATTGTACAAAAACCATTGGTTTCGGCAGCAATGATAAAATCGTACCAAGAAGGTTTAGCTAAAAAAACAATTAATACAACTGCTAACAAAATTGCTTTAAATAATTAAGATTTAAGAACGAGGAGATTATGGCAACATTAACATTAAACAACACACAAACTGCACATCACGACCACGCAGTCCACGCAGAACACGGTCATCATAAAGAAACTTTCTTAACTAAATACGTATTTAGTCAAGACCATAAAATGATTGCCAAACAGTTTTTAATTACGGGTATTTTTATGGGCGTTGTAGCTATGGGGCTATCAATTTTGTTCCGTATTCAATTGGCTTACCCAGATGAAAGCTTTCCATTATTAGAAATGTTATTGGGTAAATTTGCACCCGAAGGTAGGTTAGACCCTAACTTTTATCTCTCCTTAGTTACCATACATGGTACTATAATGGTGTTTTTTGTATTAACAGCGGGCTTAAGTGGTACTTTTTCTAATTTATTAATACCTCTTCAATTAGGTGCTCGAGATATGGCTTCGCCTTTTATGAATATGCTTTCGTATTGGTTTTTTGCTACAGCAAGTGTTATTATGTTAGCCACTTTCTTTATCGAAACGGGACCAGCAGGTTCAGGATGGACAATATATCCACCTTTATCGGCACTGCCTAAAGCTATGCCAGGTTCGGGTTTGGGTATGACAATGTGGTTAATCTCAATGGTATTATTTGTTGCTTCATCTTTAATGGGTGGTATAAATTACGTATCAACGGTTTTAAATATGCGTACAAAAGGTATGGATTTGTGGAAAATGCCCCTAACTATATGGGCATTCTTTTTAACTGCTATTGTTGGTATATTATCTTTCCCAGTATTAGTTGCTGCAGTAGTTTTGTTAATTTTTGATAGAAGTTTTGGTACATCTTTTTATTTATCAGATATTTATATAGCTGGCCAAGCTTTGCCTAATGAAGGTGGTAGCCCAGTTTTATGGCAACATTTATTTTGGTTTTTAGGTCATCCCGAGGTGTATATTGTATTAATGCCAGCTTTGGGTATTACTTCCGAAGTTATTGCAACCAATTCAAGAAAACCAATTTTTGGTTACCACGCAATGGTTTATTCGTTAATAGGTATAACTGTATTATCATTTATTGTTTGGGGTCACCATATGTTTGTTACCGGTATGAATCCTTTTTTAGGAGGCGTATTTATGATAACAACTTTGATAATTGCGGTACCGTCCGC
>JAYULE010000054.1:0-4410 GCA_043763845.1 Sphingobacteriales bacterium | reverse complement strand
GGTAAAATTTGTGCTTAACAAATTAGATATCGATTTTAAAATAGCATCTCGCCAGCATCATTACCAAATGATAAGTTATAGCGAGGTTGATAAAAAACTACTCGACGATTATACCCTAATTATAAACACCACACCTTTAGGCACTTTCCCTAATGTTGATGAATGCCCTAATATACCTTACCAACACCTTACCCAAAAACACTTGTTGTACGATTTAATTTACAACCCCGAAGAAACTACCTTTTTACAAAAAGGTAAAGCACAAGGTGCAACTATTAAAAATGGTTACCAAATGTTGGTTTTACAAGCCGAAAAATCGTGGGAAATTTGGAACAGTTAAATATGAAAAACTTAGCATTAATAGTTGCAATTGCCTTACTTGCTGCTGCTTGTAATCAAACGCCCGATTATACGCCCAAACCAACAGGCTATAACCGCATAGAGTTTCCGCAAAAAAAATACCATGCTTTTATCAGCCAAAGTCCATATACCTTTGATTTTCCGGCCTATGCCAAAATGTATGTTGATAGTACCGATAGGCAAAAACCCGATTGGTACAACTTAACTTTTCCGCAATTTAATGCCAGGCTACACATTAGTTATTACCACATTGCATCAAAACAAGAGTTTGATAACTTGATGGAAGACAGCCGAAAACTTGCTTTTAAACACACTGTAAAAGCAACTGGTATTGATGAAGGCATTATAAACATACCCGAAAACAATGTTTATGGCGTGTTTTACACTATTGAGGGTAACACCGCTTCGGCAGCGCAATTTTACCTAACCGATAGCTCAAAACATTATTTACGTGGGGCATTATACTTTAACGAAGCTCCAAAAATAGATTCGGTTTTACCCGTAATTAATTTTTTACGTCGCGATTTAGATAAGATGATAAAAACCTTTAAATGGAAGTAAATTTTTAGTTACTTATTTTTAAGTTTTGCACTAAATCTTTAAAATATTGAAGGCTCCAAATATCTAAAACTTTAGCATCGGGTATAAACCTAATAATATCGGCTTTAACCCTGCCCATATCTATTGTTTCTATTTTAGCGTGTAGCAATTCTCTAAATTCTTCTTCGTTAATGGTTTGGTTCTGCCAATCTCCGCTGTTTTGCGCCCGAATTAAAAAATGGTTTAAATTTAAAACCGTACCTTTTTTTATATACCATTCCATATCGTACCAATCGCGGCCTTTTACATTATTTTTCCATTTTCGAAAAAGCAAAGCATGCATTTTGCCAGCAAACAAATTGGGTAGGGTAAAGCATTTTACATAAAACGAAAACGGTTTTAGTAACAAACGCTCTTCGGTTTCGAAGCCTAAAGGCGGTTGCGTATCAACCTCTATTTTAATTTTTATTTGGGTGTTTTGGTTTATCCCGCTTTGCGGTATAATTCCCTCTAAAACCAGTTCTTTCCAAATAGTTTCTGATTTTAAAAATGCCGAATCAATATTGTTTTGATTTGTTTTTACTTTCTCTTTTACAGTTACTTGCATACCCAAAGCTTCAAATTCTAGTAAAATAGCATCTAAATATTTATCTAAATCAAAGTCTTCATCTACTTCCAAAAGCGAAAAATCTAAATCTTCCGAATATCGGTTTAACCCATAAAATATTCGCAAAGCGGTGCCGCCGTAAAAAGCTGCTTTTTCAAAAAAACCAGCTCTTTGCAACCCAGCAAGTGCAATTTCTTGCATAATTTCTCGCAGGGCTTCAAAGGCTTCGTCTTTATTGTTAAGTGGGTAAGTTTCTAACCATTCTTTTATCATAAACTTTCTAAAGCTTTAATTAGCATTAATAAACTATCTTTTTTTGGTGCATTGGGTAACCAGCTTCGCATGGTTATGGTATTAAAACTGCGCAAATTGGCTTCATCAATTCTTAGGTTTTCTAACAAATAAGCAATTGCCATTTTTTGGCTTCTAAAAACAATACCGCTGGTGGTTATAATTTTATCGCAAAGTGCTTTTTCGGGCAAAACCATCATTACGGTTTGTGTTGCCGACAATACAACCTGTTGTATACCAAAAGCATAATATGGTAATGGTAAACGAGTATAACTAAACAAACCCTCGGTTGTATTAAAACTACGCGACGCTTTTGGGGTAACACTTGTTATTTGATAAACCCGTTCGGGTATTAATTGGTGGTATGCCAATGCGCTATCTAACGATACGCAGCTTGGCCCCATAATATGGTTTGCTAATAAAAATGGTTCGGGTTTGTTTACCATTAAAGCCGGCCCAGCAATATATAAACCTTTACGTATAGAACTTAACACACCTTGATTTAACATTTGGTGTATTTTATCGTTAGGCCTTTGGTACTCTACCAATGCTTCCATTACCATTTGGTGGGTAATGGGCTGGTTGGCATAATAACGTATGGTATTATCTAATTGCATACACAAATGTATAATTTTAATAAGATAATCCAAAATTTTCAGATTATATTATCAAATATATACAAAAAATTAAATATTTGTTTCTCGGAATTTAAAAATTAGTATCAGCATTAATTAGCTTGGCGTACTTTAAAACTATCTCTTTAGTAATTTCATGTTCTAAATTTATCCGTAAAAGGCAGGGTAAGCCCGAGTGTTTTAAAATAATATTTTCGGTTTCGGGTGTGGTTTCTCCGTTAAAAATTATACCCTTTACGGGGATGTTTCTAGATTTTAGCAATTCTATTGATAATAAAGTATGGTTAATGCTGCCTAAATAATTTTGACTTACTAAAATAACTTCAACGTTTAGTTGGCTTATTAAATCTATTACTAAATCCTTAGAATTTATTGGTACCATAAGGCCACCTGCACCTTCAATTATTAAGTTATTTTTTGTTTGTGGGATGGTAAATTTTGCTAAATCAATCTCAATACCATCAATTTTTGCTGCAGCATGTGGCGATGCCGGTGTGTTTAACTTGTAAGTTTCGGGGTAAAAAACCGATTGGGTGTTACTTACTAAACTTTGTACTTTATGGGTATCGGTTTGGTGTAAATCTCCTGCTTGTACGGGTTTCCAATAATCAGCTGTTAGTGCTTCGGTTAAAATTGCCGATGCTATTGTTTTACCAACATTTGTACCTATGCCTGTTACAAAATATATTTTTTGTGCCATATTATATCGTTTTTAAATGTTAATGTTTAATGTTTTAAATCCTTCGTTTTAAAGTTAAAATAATCCGATTTAAAACATTATTATGAATATATTCTAAATAAATATTTTTATTGTTTGCCGATTGAAAAAGGGCTGTTATTTCATCAATACCCATATCGGCTGCTTTTTTAAAATTTATGGTTGTAATTTCATCGTTTTTTTCGATACCTAATAAATCTGCGGGAGAATTTTCTTCAACTCTGTTAATAAAAATACGGTTTAAGTCATCACCTCCAACAAACAACTCTAAACCGCTCATATCGTGTTCAAACTTCAAACTATAATTTAGGTTTGGTTTAAGGTACATAAATCCATTTTTATAATCGAAAATCACATTAAATTTTTTAAGCAATTGGCTACCAATACTTCCATTTCGGGGTGTACTAATAGCTTTTGAGGCTACATCGCTAAAGTTTGGAAAAGCACAAATGGGATTTTTTATAACCTGTTTGCCTATGGTTATAGATTTTAAGCGCCCAATGTAACCGTTAATATCGCCGCTAAGGCCAACCCCTAAATTTGCCTGTACACAAACATTTGGCAACGGAAAAGGTTGATTGTTAAATGTTTCTAACGATACTGCGTTTCCCGAACCTAAATCAATTAAAGTTTTTAAAGTATAATTGTTTTTGTCATCAGTTTGTGCAGTTATTGTGCAATACGGTTTATTGTTTTCAATGGTAAGGGGTATTTTTTTATACCGTTTTTTTATTTTTGGCATTGCGGTGTTATACACTACAAGTGTTGCAGTTGGGTAAAAAATTTGTGTGGTAAAGCTGTTAAAAAAATCGTAACCTATTAAACCGTGTATAGGCATGCCGGCAAATGCCGAAAGATCAAAAACATCGGTGTCTAAAATTGCTGCGGGTAAACTTGGCGAAATAGTGTTACCAATTTCAACCTGTAATCCTGAGGTTACATAGGCATCAATATCGGGGTTACTACCTAAACCACTAATTATTATTTTACGACTTTGGGTTATGTTAAGTAAGCTTCTAAGGCTAGGGTCGGTAATTAAAAATAAACCCACACCAGTATCTAAAACCAAGTTAAATGGCCCTTTATTGTTTATGTATGCTGTAACAATTAATAATCCACGCACCCTTTTACATTCTATTTTCTCGCGTTTATGCGCATATTTAAAAGTAAATGGGTTTTGTGCAAAAACAATTTGTGAAAACAGGCAATATAACAACATCGCTAATGTTGTATGTATTTTTAAATTGGTAGCGAAGGTT
>JAYULE010000053.1:0-4418 GCA_043763845.1 Sphingobacteriales bacterium | reverse complement strand
AATTACCCACAGTAAAAAATAAAGACTTACTTCTAAGATTCTTTATGATTTTTCCATCTTTATCTATTAAAATTTTTTTACCCAAAACACTACCATTTGCTACCCAATAATGCTGTTCTGGTTTGCCAAATAAAAAAGAAGTATTAGCTAATTCGTCACCAGCTTCTAAGTAAGCTGCATAAGTGTCTGGTATTATTCCTGTTGTGGCATCGGTTGATAAACCTGTAATAATTGCACCCATATTTTTATAAGCCCCACCCATACCTTTGTACACCCAGTAAGCGGGCAGGTTTACGCTGTATATTTTATTTTTAAATTCGTTTTGTGTACTGGTAACTAACGCTTCGCCTGTTAGGCCATCAAAAGCTTCGTTTTGGGTGGTAATTTCGGCACCGTCTATGCGTTTTACTACTTTATCTATTACGCCATAGTATTGGCTAACCTTCATACCACATACCGAGCGAAATATTTTTTGTTCGGTATTATCCCTTCCTGGGAAGTGGGGCAAAAATAAAGGGAAAAAGAAAATTGGAATAACATCTAAACCTATATTAATAGCTCTACCTGTATTCATACTTTCCTGCTCCCGCACATCGGTAAAAAACTCTACCTCGCGGCCTATAACTTGGTTGGCACTTACCCCCCCATTTTGGTTGATTACATTAACTTTGTTTACCAAGCGCATTTCGCTGGCACCCACTTTTTCGGCATTGTATATGTATTGGGTTGATGATATTTCGGCACCAGCTTTGTTAAATATACGGTTGGCTTTAGCTTTGCCATGCATATCGTTCAGCTGTATACTATAACCCTGCGAATAGGTTGCTTGGCTATAGGCTGTTGAACCTAAAAAGCTATAACGGGCGGTTGGGTTAACATCATTTTTAATAATGGGTAAAACACTTACAAGGGCAGGAAACTCCTTGGCAGTATAAAACTCGTCGACAATATATCCCATTAAAAGGTTAGGGTCTTTATTGCCATTTTCATCTAAATTGGTAACCGTTACCTTGCTATAGCCTACGGTTGGGGCTGGGTAAAACGATTCGCCAAAAGGTTCTTCTAAATTAAAATAATTACCTACAGTACCTTTTATGCGTTGTATATAGGGTACTGGTTGGCGTAGTGGGTTTTCATCGGCACCTATGCTGGGTTCGTAAGCGGCTACGCCACTACTAATTGTTTTACCATCTTCGGTGGTGGTGTATTCGTAATATTGACCGTAAGTTGAAGCTGCTATACCTGCTTGGCCAGAATTCATGGCATCCCAGCTATCGCTAATTTGTATTTTTTGTACCCTCGCCCCTCCGCCTAGTTTAAAGCCATTGGCTTTGGTGAGGCGTACAAAACTTTTAGTTGGTTTAAGCTCGTTGGCGTAGTTATTTTTTTGTGCCTTTTCGTAAAAGCTTCGTTTAAGCTCACTAAGGTTACCTACGGCATCTAAAACGGCATCAACAGCTTGCTCAAAACCACTTTCAGCACTGCCATCGTCTACCCGCCTATCAAACCCTGGGTAAGCAAAACGGGGATAATCGTTTTTAATGCGTTGCCAAGCAGAAAATATAATAGGGTTTCGAGTTACATTGCCTTCGGTTCTGTCTTCAAGAAAAATATAAGCTTCGTTGTTATTTTTTATTCCTACCCTTGTTATTTTAGAATAGCAGGGGTTAAAGTCATAGTTGCCATCTTCATCCAGTGTATTGGCACTGTTTTCGTTGGCCATTTTAACAAAAAACTTGGTATAAATATAATCGGAGCTATTAAGGTAATTACGTTTAAACCAATTTGTTGTATCAGTAATATTGGGAGGTATAGTCTCCGGTAATATTACTTTAATGCCTTTAGCGTTTATTAAGTCGGTTGACGCAAAGTTGGCATCTACTAATCCTTTTAATTCAGTCATCACCATTGCTTTTTTATTTTGTACATAAGCATAGTCGTTGGCTTCGTAGGTAATATCTATTATACCGCCAGTTGGTAGAGTGATTTTGTTAAGGTTCCAAAGGCCGGCGTATTTGTCTAATTTATCTTTGTTAGGTGTAGCTTGGGGGCTAGTGGGTAAAATAGCATCTACAGATTTATTCATATCCTGTGCTACATAAGGAAATTCTTCGTTATTTAATGCAAAAGGAGCATTATCTGCTGCGGGTTTATAAGTACCCCAACGGTCGGAAAGCATATTGGCATAAATAACGCCAGTTTCCCTATTGTCGTAGGCAAATAGGTATTTTCTATTTTCACCTTTTTTTGAGGTCCCATATTCAAACCACACACTTTTTAGGGTAAGCTTGCCAAGATTGGTGTTGTTGGTAGTACCATAATTGAGATTATTTGGAATGCCAGGGCATAATGAGTAATCGTAAGTAAATTTTACTACTTTAATGGGTTTGGACATATCCGATTTAGAATATAACCTAATTTCCGTTAAGCATTTTTGCTTTTGGCTAACATCTTGACCACCCGAAAGGCCTTTAACCCCTAAAGCATCGTTTCTATCGGCAGTAAAAAAGTAAGCAATTTTAGTTTTGGTTTCGATGGAATGGGTGTACCACAACTCTTTTTCACCATAAATAACCGTTGCTTTATCGTCATCGGCATCAGCCAATTGGGCTTTGTTTACTGTTGCACTTTGGGCGGCGTAGGGTGTGCGCCATTTGTAATTATAAGCCAATTTGCTGTAATTAAATTTTATTGCTGTACCCAAATCATCGTCAAACGAAATGCCATTACCTGTTACATCTACGTAATCGGGCGATAGTATGCCAGTAAGTAAAAAACTGGTGGCGTAAGCTGGTGTAGTTTGTTTATTATAATAATGGTCAATGCCTTTACGTGGGTTTTTTATGGCAGTATTAGATATAATGTTTGGGCTTAAAACAACTTGATTATCGTTGGGAAGTACGTTGTAGTCACTAACTTTTTTACCTATAGCAAAAGTGTATTCTTCCATCCGGGTATTGTAAGTGGGTATGCCGTACACCATTCTTTTACCTTCGGGTGTAGTAACCGTCATTTCGGATAGATGACCATAGCGAGAAAAATATGGATTAGGAGTTCTTGATATGCTATCAGCTACTGGTTTTGGTATAAAGCCAACCACTTGATTTAGTGGGTAATTTTTTATTTTTTTATCTAACCCAAATCGTGATGCTTCTAAAGCGTTTAAATAAGATATGTTGGTACTTCTTAATTCGCGTTTATTTCTTATTAGGGAATTCGTTATTGGTTTTTCTCTAAAAGATTCTTCAGAATTACGACTATTAATTTTAACAGCCAATGCTTTAGTGCTGTCAAGTTTAGTATCCATATCGTTATCAATCATTGTTTTTTCGCCTATTTGTTTGAAATAAACGGGTTCGGTATAGGCTGACTGTAAGGTATTATCATTATTTTGAAAATCGCCTTTGGCTAAATAGGCATTACCATTTTTCCATTTACGGGTGGAATTGCTAGAATTCTGCTCGAAATAAGTAACGCCGCCATGAAACCCCCAGCCAAAACCTAAATCTAAACCTGCAGTTTGGTTTTCACTTTTTTCATTCACTTCGTTATCAAAAAAAGCGCCTGTACCCCCACGGTAAAGTTTAAACTGCCCTCCACCAGCTTGGCTGGTATAGCTAAAAATATCGGGTGTGTGTACTGGTATTGCTAAGTTTGGTAACTCTGGTATTACTGGGTTTTCCTTTTCCCTAGTAAAATCCATTAAAGCATTAGCTTGATCTTTACCCACATTGGCATATAAAAAACCATATGCTGGGTTAGGGAATATATCTCCATTTACTCTTCTTGTGCTTTTATAGCCCGATGGTTCGCCACCCAAAAAAACAGGCCCAAATGCACCACCAACTGCTATGCTTATTGACCCATAAGTAGATTTATAAGGGATTTGAATTTTAGGACTTATGGGTTCGGTATTATAAGAGATTGTTGCGGTTGCTAAACTTATATCTTGATTGCCTACATTAAAACTTGAACCCAATGAAAGACTTTTCATCCCCGAACGCGTATTATAACCTAATGAAGCACTTAAGCCAGCACTTGATGTAATGGCAGCATCTTTATTACTACTGATAGATAGATTTGCAAAAGGCGATAAACTTACACCTTCGCTTGTATTAGAAACAATACCCACCCCCAAACCTGCAGTTAGCAAACCATCGTTGGTTAAAGAAAATTTCATACCTGCATTGGCACCCACCTCTGCGCCTATACCAGTATAATTATCACTAAATATACCCAAACTTAACGAACCATTAATGCTTTTGCCATGTCCACCCAGCTCACCTTTTACTCTTACCGTACCCCCTACTGTTACTTTTGGCTTAGTATAATGTTCGGTAACTACTTGGTCGCCCGAAAAATCATCAGGCAAGCCACGCAGTTGGCGGTTAATGGCTCCTATGTTTACGTTCCAGCCT
>JAYULE010000052.1:0-65059 GCA_043763845.1 Sphingobacteriales bacterium | reverse complement strand
CACAATATATTGGTAAACAGCAAACTATATCTCGAATTGCAAAAGCTTTAGAAATTATTAATTTATAGTATGTCGCTATCCGATTTTTTTTCGCCCGTTAATTTAAGTGAATTAGCACCGCAAAATGGTTTTTATAGTTGCCAATTGGGTGCAGTTATTAAAGCTTACGAAACCCATTTTCCTGATTTAGAAAGTGGCGAATTTACTATTGCCATTTTTGGTGTAAAAGATGATAGAGGCGCAATAAATAATCAAGGATGTGCCTTAGGCGCCGATTATGTGCGTTCAAAACTTTATTTACTTAATGAATCGAACGTTAAAACCAGCATAGTTGATTTGGGTAATATTTTACCCGGCCTCCAACTTAACGATACTTACATTGCCGTTAAAACCGTGGTAGAGGAATTGCTAAAACTTAATATTTTACCCATTATAATAGGTGGTAGCCACGATATTACCTACCCACAATATTTAGCTTACCAAGCTTTAGAACAAAATGTTGATTTGGTGGTGGTTGATTCTTTTTTTGATATGGACGAAGACCATAACCAAAATTTAGAAACTAATGCAATGGCTTATCTAAATAAAATACTTTTACACGAACCAAATTACCTATTTAACTTTAGCAACATTGGTTACCAAACCTATTTTGTAAGCCAAGATAGTTTGCGCACTATGGATAATCTTTTTTTTGATGCACTACGTTTAGGTGAAATAAGCGGATCGGTACAGATTGCAGAGCCCAGCATACGTAATGCCAATATGTTAAGTTTTGACATGGCCAGTATTAGAGCTGCCGATGCTATGGCAAATGCAAATGCAAACCCAAATGGATTTTATGGTCACGAAGCTTGCCAAATATGTAAATATGCAGGCAATAGCGATAAGTTAACTTCAATTGGTTTTTACGAATTTAACCCCGCTTACGACCAAAATGGCCAAACCGCAATGCTACTTGCACAAATGATTTGGTGTTTTATTGATGGCTTTTACAACCGAAAGAATGATGTGCCTTTATTGCACAAACCCGATTATGTAACTTACAAAACCAGCCTCACACATAATACCCACGAACTGATTTTTGTAAAAAGCAAAAAAACAAACCGCTGGTGGATGCAGGTACCATACCCCAATATAGGATCTAAAAACGAACGCTTTCATTTAGTACCTTGCCTTTATCAAGATTACGAATTAGCAACCCAAGGCGAACTACCCAATTTATGGTGGCGCACTTACCAAAAATTAAATTAAATAAAAATGAAAAAACTATTTATTCTATCAATTGCATTTTTACCTTTTTTTGCAGCAGCCCAAAACAATTTTAATTTGCGTGTAAAACCTAGCAGTAATATAACTGTTAAAGCTAAAATGCATTTGGCTTACCAAGCAAACGGAGCGCAAGAAATAAATACAGCCAAATTAGAAAAAGGAGTTTTTGAGTTCGATTTTAAATTATTAGAACCCTCTTTTGCTGTTTTAATTTTAGATCACGAGGGGAATTTAGAACCAAAAGAAGCATTCACAAAAGATGCTTTTAGAATGTTTATCGAACCTTCAAAATCAACCGTAAACTTTAAAGATTCGGTAAAGTTTGCCACGGTTTTGAACTCTAAAATACAAGATGAATTTATACAATTTAATAATTACACATTGCCTTTTGATAAACAGGTGGCTGCCCTTAACCTAGATTTTGCTAAAATACCCGAAAATAAACGAACCGACACTTCCTTAATAAAACCCTTACAACAGCGTTATTTAGATATTACTGCACAAAGAAAAATTTTAATTAGCCAGTTTTTTAAAGATTATCCAAACTCGTATGTAAGTTTGTTTATGCTTAACAGCGAGTTTGGTGGCAAAATTATGGACGTACTTGTATTAGAACCTTTATACAATTCTTTAGGTAAAGATGTTAAAAAAACTGGTTTAGGTAAATATTTGGGTGAGCAAATTGCCGCTAATAAATTTACATCAATTGGCAGTATGGCCCCAAACTTTTCGGCAAAAAATCCCGATGATAAAGAAATACAACTTTCAGATTTTAAGGGGAAATATGTATTGTTAGATTTTTGGGCATCGTGGTGTGGCCCTTGTAGGCAAGAAAACCCGAATGTGGTAAGCGCATTTCAAAAATTTAAAAACAAGAATTTTATTGTTTTAGGTGTTTCATTAGATAAAGCAAAAGCCCCTTGGGTTAAGGCAATTGCCGATGATGGTTTAGCTTGGCCAAACGTATCAAGCTTAAATTATTTTAATGGTAAAGAGGTAGAATTGTATGGGATAAAAAGTATTCCTCAAAATTTTTTAATAGGGCCAGATGGTAAAATTATTGCTAAAAATTTGAGGGGAGAGGATTTGGAGAAAACATTAAGCGCCATTTTACCGTAGGGGCGCACCCTCGTGGTCGCCCCCGAAACGTAACCACCTTTGTGGTAATGTTATGGGTTAAACCAAACCCAAACCATTTAAATTTTACAATTTTTCCGATTTGGGAAAATTAATTAATCTCTACCCCCTAGTATTACTCCCTAAATAAATACTCATATAACTGTCGTACCTACTGGGTTCAATTTCGCCGTTTTGTAATGCCGTTAAAACCGCACAGCCGGGTTCGTTTACGTGTACGCAATTGTGGTATTTGCAGGTGTTTAGGCGTTGGCGCATTTCTGGAAAAAAATGGCCTAACTCTTCTTTTTCAATATCAATAACACCTAATTCTCGTATTCCTGGTGTGTCAATTAGTTTTCCCCCAAAGGGTAAATCAAACATTTCGGCAAAGGTAGTAGTATGTTTTCCAGTATCGCTAAAATCTGATATTTCGTTTGTGCGTAAATCAATGCCAGGTAAAATTTGGTTAATTAAACTTGATTTCCCAACACCCGAATGGCCCGAAAAAAGCGTTGTTTTATCTTTCAGCAAGTCTTTTATGGTATCTAAATTATCCCCGTTAAGGGCCGAAACTGCATGGCAAGCATACCCAATTTTTTGATATATAGTCATATATTCCGCCAGAATTTCCAATCCATCAGTTCCATAAATATCTAATTTGTTGAAAATTAAAATGGTGGGTATGCTGTAAGCCTCGGCGGTAACCAAAAACCTATCAATAAAACCAAGCGATGTGCGTGGCGAGGCCAGCGTTACTACCAAACAAGCCTGATCTAAATTTGCAGCAATTACTTGCGCCTGTTTAGATAGGTTTATAGATTTACGAATGATATAGTTTTTGCGAGGATGTAGGTGGGTAATTACAGCGGTTTCTTGCTCGGGTTCTAGCTCAAAATCAACCACATCGCCCACCGCAACAGGGTTAGTGGTAACCAAACCTTTCATTCTAAACTTTCCTTTTATACGGCAATCGTACTTTAGGTTATCGTTACCCAAAACGTTGTACCAACTCCCGGTAGATTTTATAACCAATCCTTGCATTAGCGGTAAATATAAATACTATTGCGCAATTTGTTAGGTTTTTTATGCCAACACACAAAAATTTAAGCTTTTAAAATTGATTTTAAGATGATTTAAATAGGTTTTTAAGCATGAAATTTAAATCAAAAATCGCCATATTTGCAGTCGTAACAATTATGAAAGTAAAATTATCTCCACCCATTACCAAACCTCGCATTAACGTAATTACTTTAGGTTGCTCAAAAAACACGTACGACAGCGAAGTGTTGATGGGACAATTAAAAGGCAATTTTTTTGATGTGGTACACGAAGCCGAAGGCAACCATAAAAATGATATTGTAATAATAAACACTTGTGGTTTTATTGATAACGCCAAGCAAGAATCTATAGATACCATATTGCAATATAGCGAGCTAAAAGACAAGGGAAAGATTGGAAAAGTAATTGTTACAGGTTGTTTATCAGAAAGATACAAACCAGAGTTAGAAGCAGAAATTACCAATGTTGATGCTTATTTTGGAACCAACGATTTGCCTAAACTGCTAGAAACAGTTGGGGCAAATTACAAATACGAATTGCTGGGCGAACGGCTTTTAACCACCCCATCGCATTACGCCTATTTTAAAATTGCCGAGGGCTGTAACCGTCCTTGTTCTTTTTGCGCTATACCGCTAATGCGTGGCAAACACGTATCTAAACCGATTGAAGATTTGGTTAAAGAAGCCAAACATTTAGCAAAAAATGGCACAAAAGAACTGATTTTAATAGCACAAGATTTAACTTATTACGGTATTGATATTTACAACGAACGTAAACTGGCCGATTTAATGCGTCGTATTTCGGATGTTGATGGCATAGATTGGATACGTTTGCAGTACGCTTACCCAACGGGTTTTCCGATGGAGATTTTAGATGTGATGAACGAACGTAGCAATATTTGCAAGTATTTAGATATGCCTTTGCAGCACATTTCAGATTCGATGCTAAAATCTATGCGACGTGGAAATACCAAACAAAAAACCATTGATTTAGTAAATCAAATTAGAGACAAAGTACCCAATATTGCTATGCGTACCACCTTAATTTGTGGTTACCCAGGCGAAACTGAGCAAGATTTTGAAGAAATGCAGCAATGGGTTGCCGATACCCGTTTTGATAGATTAGGCTGTTTCACTTATTCACACGAAGAAAAAACCCACGCTTTTGATTTGGTTGATGATGTACCCGAAGATGTTAAACAACAACGTGTTGAAGGAATTATGGAAATTCAGCAAGGTATATCTTACGATTTAAATCAACAAAAAATTGGCAATACTTATAAAGTTTTAGTTGATAGAAAAGAAGGCGATTATTTTGTAGGACGAACCGAGTTTGACTCGCCCGAGGTTGACAATGAGGTTTTAATTAAGGCTTCCGAAAACTATGCTACACCCGGCAGTTTTGTAAAGGTAAAAATTGATAGAGCTGAAGATTTTGATTTGTATGGTAGCATTGTGAAGTAGGAAGGGGGTTAAACCTCGACAACGGTTAAAAACCTTGTCGACGGTTAAAATTTTAAAACGAAATATAACCGTTTCCAAGGTTTTAAAAAAGACCGTTGGAAAGGTAGATAAACCTCGACAACGGTTAAAAACTTTGTCGACGGTAAATAATATAAAAAACAAACTGAAGCCGAAACCGTTGCCAAGGTCTGAAATATACCGTTGGCAAGGTACCCCATCAACAACGGTAGCCTAAATAATGTATCCAGCGTATTTAACTCAATTATAGTAAAAAAAATTTGTGAATGATGTATTCCAATAATTTGCAGTATTTTAGTTTTTAAATGGAAGCTCAATACATATCCTACAAAGAAACTGGCTGTTTTTCGCCCACAATAATTCGTTATTTAGATGATGATAATACCCTTAAACCATTTATTAATGAGTTTGCAAGTATTGCCGTTTTCGAAAAAATTATCAAGGAAAAAAGCGTAATTGCAGATCGAAATATGCTTATAAAAGTGTTGAATTCGCAGTATCAAGCCATTGATAATCAAAGCCAAAAATTAATACAAAATATAGAAATCCTACATCAAAACAACACTTTTACTATTACAACCGGCCACCAGTTAAACATATTTACAGGGCCATTATATTTTATTTTTAAGATAGTTACAGCCATAAAGCTTTCGCAGGATTTAAAAGTGCAATATCCACAATACAATTTTGTGCCATTGTATTGGATGGCTACCGAAGACCACGATTTTGAAGAAATTAACCATGCCAACATTGGCGGTAAAAAAGTAATTTGGAACATTAAAACCGAAGGTGCAACAGGGAATTTAAACACCCAAACCATTAAAAAAACGCTCAACGAATACAATCAAATACTAGGGTCGTCGCTTAACGCAGATGCATTGGCCGATGTTATAAACACTGCTTATAACCAATTTGATACCTTGGCTGATGCAACCCGATATTTGGTAAATCAACTTTTTGGGAAATATGGTTTAGTGATTTTAGATGCCAACGATGCCAATTTAAAAGCACAATTTGCATCCATAATTAAGCAAGATATTTTACAGCAAAACAGTTTTAAATGCATCAGCGAAAGCGATAAAAAACTTGCTGAAATTGGTATAAAACCGCAGGTAGTAGCGAGGGAAATCAACTTTTTTTATTTGAAAGATAATTTACGAGAAAGGATAGTTTTTGAAAATAACTTTTATAAAGTTTTAGGGACAAATCTTGAATTTTCGGCAAGTGAATTAGCAAACGAAATAGATAATCACCCCGAACGTTTTAGCCCAAACGCAGCATTACGGCCATTATATCAAGAAGTTATTTTGCCAAACATTGCATACATAGGCGGGGCTGCCGAAGTAACTTATTGGTTGCAACTAAAATTAACATTCGATTTTTACGGTATTAATTTCCCAATTGTAATGCTACGCAATTCGGCAATGTTTATTCCTAAAAAAATCCAACATAAGATACAAAAACTGCAACTGAAAACGGCTCAGGTTTTTACCGAAACTGTTACCTTAAAAAATAATTTTACCAAAGCGCACACTACTCATAATTTAAGTTTAGATGATGAATGGCGAAGTTTAAATTGCGTTTTCGAAAGTTTAAAACTTCGTACCCATAAAATAGATGCTACGCTTTCGGCTAGTACAGATGCTGTAAAAACTCGTTTAAACAAAGCCATAAAAAATCTCGAAAAAAAATTATTAAAAGCCGAGAAAAGAAACTTTGCAGAAGCAATGGCCGATATTGATAAAATTAAAACTACTCTTTTTCCTGATTATCAATTACAAGAAAGAAGTGAAAATTTTGGCTTATTTTATGTAGAATATGGCGATGATTTTATTGCACAACTTATTCAAAACTTTAAACCATTAGATTTTAAATTTACTATCTTACAATAAAAATGTCGTATCATATTTTTCAAGAAACTGCACTTAGAAAGTTTACCCAAAACGTATTTTTAAAAATGGGTTGCTCGGTTGCTCATGCTACTTTAGCAGCCTATGTATTAATAAAATCCGATTTACGAGGTATTGATTCTCACGGTGTTGCCCGCTTAACGGGATATGTGCGCTTGTGGGAGAAAAAACGAATTAACACCCAACCCAATATTAAAATAATACACCAAACTGCAACTACAGCAACCGTTGATGGGGATGCCGGTTTAGGGCTTGTGGTTGCCCCGTTTGCTATGCAAATTGCGATAGAAAAAGCCGAGAAATATGGCTCGGGTTGGGTGGCTGTAAAAAACTCGAACCACTTTGGAATTGCTGCATTTCACGCTTTAATGGCGGTAGAAAAAGATATGATTGGCTTTGTTATGACAAATGCTAGTCCGTTAGTTGCCCCAACATTCTCTACCGAACGAATGTTAGGCACCAACCCTATGTGTTACGCTTTTCCGGCAGGTAAATACCCTCCACTAGTTGTAGATTTAGCAACCTCAACTGCTGCAAATGGCAAACTAGAAATTGCCCAACGTAAAGGCGAAAACGTACCCGAAGGCTGGATTCAAGATAAAGATGGCAATGTTGCATTAAACCCTTCAGACTTAAAAAATGGCGGTTCTTTATTGCCATTAGGCTCTGATAGGGAACACGGCAGCCATAAAGGTTTTGGTTTAGGTGCAACGGTTGATATACTTTCGGCTGTACTTTCGGGTGCTAGTTACGGGCCTTGGGTGCCACCTTTTGTAGCATTTTTAGACCCTCTACAGAACCAACCTGGCGAAGGAATTGGACATTTTTTAGGAGCTTTGCGTGTAGATGGTTTTAGGCCTAAAGAAGATTTTAAACACCATTTAGACAATTGGATAACCCGGTTTAAAGCCGCAAAACCAATTAACCCAGCCCAACCCGTAATTATACCTGGCGAACCCGAAACCTTGGCAGAAATTGATCGTAAATTAAATGGAATACCCTTAATTGATGCCGTAGTGAATGATTTAAATGAAATTGCAGAAAAGTTAGGGATTAATAAATTAATAGCAGAGAGATAACTAATAACCTGAGTTCGATTAATAAACCTTAATATAATTTGCTGTAAATCACTGTTATTTAAGATTTTAAAGTGTTAACGATGGTAGCGGCCCGCCTGCCGGCCGGCAGGCAGCGTGTTACCTTGCCTATCGGCAGGCAGGAAACGCCCTAATCATTACAAAAACAGTATTTATTAATCGAACTCAGGTTCATACGTAAATAAATACTGTGCAACCGAAAACCGAAAGATAACATCTTCGAAAAACCAAAATGGGAAATATAAATAACTATCTAATGTTGGTACAATTGCTTCGGGGAGCGGGTGGGATAGATAAATAAAAAAAGATACAGCCCTTCCTTTGTCTGGATAAACTCCGAGCGTGTTTAAATGCTTAAATCATTGTGAAAATAATACTTATTAATCTAACTCAGGTTTCAGCTAAATGTCTTTATATTTACTTCAATATCCCATAAAAAAAAATTTCAAATAATTTTAGTTCTAAAATGCCGTTTTTTAGAAATGCACCTATGGAATTTTACTATTAATCATAAAATTATTGGAATATTCGGAGTTTTTATCTCCACGCTTTTATTCTCTTGTTCATCAATGTATATGCCTAACGTTCCTACTGCCAGTATGCTGAGCAAAAAAGGAGAATTACATGCAGGGGCACATATTTCGTTAAGTGGCAACGCCAGTTTAAACACTGCTTATGCTGTAAATAACCATTT
This sequence comes from Sphingobacteriales bacterium, assembly GCA_043763845.1. Classification (GTDB taxonomy): domain Bacteria; phylum Bacteroidota; class Bacteroidia; order Sphingobacteriales; family Sphingobacteriaceae; genus Pseudopedobacter. Next base: position 56,430 of record JAYULE010000052.1, on the reverse strand, counting down.
TGGTTTGTTGTTTAATGCATCAACCATGTATAAAAACAATAGAAAAAAAGATTTTAGACAAAATTTGGTAGAAATTGGAGGAGGATATTTTACAACCTTTGGAGATAATAATAACCGAATATTAGAAATTTATGTTGGGCTTGGTAATGGCAGCACCGAACGTAATTTTAGAGAATACAAAAACGATGTTTTGTTGAGTGCGGTAAACGAGGATTTTAATTTTAACAAATCTTTTTTGCAAATAAACTACACTTCGAAAAAGAAAAAAGGATTAAAGCTATTTGGAAAAAACTACCCGGTAAATTATGGTACGGTACTTAGAGTGAGTTATTTGAATTTAGAAAGGTTTAACCAAAATGGTATTTTACAACCCACCGAAGATAATATATTTTTAGAGCCTGTATTTTTCACTCGCTTAAAACTGAATAAAATTTTACAATTACAATATACAAGCGGTAGTAATTTTGGTTTACGAAGCCGCAAATTTTTAACCGCAGGTAATTCAATATTTACTGTGGGCTTGGCAGTAAATATTGGAGAATTAAAAATAAAGTAAAACTAAACTTTCTTAAAAACTAAAAAATATACCAAGAATAATAAAGCTATAATTATGGGTATAATCCATTTCATCATTTGGCCTGCACCTTTTTTATCTTCTTCAACAACAGCTTCTTTTGATGGACCAGGATTTTGTGAATGTGCGTTGTAATCGGTTTCTATAGGTTGGTTGGTATTTTCTTCACGTTTTTCTATCAATTTTTTTTCGCTTTCAGTCATAACAATAAGTTTCAAATTTAATAGCAAATTTACAGCCAATATATTTTGAATTGAAACACTACCTGCCTGCAGGCAAGTACGAGAGCCGTACGTACTACGGTGGTGTGAGAGGCGCACTCCGTCAGTTTTTGGCGAAGCCGTCTACTCGATTATAGTCTAAGCGCATTATTTAGAGTTTGTCTATTTCTTTTTTCGTGAGTCCTGTTACTTTTATGATAAATTCAATGTTCATACACTCTTCTTTTAAGTTTTTTGCAACTTTTAAAATCCCTTCGTCAAAAGCAGTGTCAATAACACCTTTCAAGTCTCTGTAAATTTTTAAACTGTTTTCATAATTGGCAAGTTCAGTTTGTCCAAACTTCGCAAGTTCTGCTTTCTCGAATGCTTGATTAAAGACATCGTCAGCAATAATTGTCGGAATTGTCTGAAAGTCTTCTAAGTGTTTGATGAAATAAAGCCATTTGTCTAAACGGTTTTCAAGTTGATTTTCAGTTAGTTTAAAATTTGGCATTTCAAGGTAAATGAAAGTCAATTTGTCGTAAAATGTCTTACCGTTTTGATTTTTAAGTTTTATGGTATGAACAACTTCACTTTTTTCTGATTCTGTTTCGTAGTCGTCAAATGTGAAGTCCAAAATTCCTATGCAATAAACTGCTTTCAAATTGTAATTCCATTCTCCTTTTTCCGCTTGTTCTCTAATCGGAAAAGTTGAATAGTAAATAGTTCTCTCCTTAAAATAGTTTTGCTTCGCTTTTTGTAATTCTACTATAAATCTTTCGCCTTTTTCGTTCTCGCAATAAATGTCATAAATTGCTTTTCTGTCGAGGTCGGTTTGTCCAAGTTGTTCATTATTCTTGAAAGTGAGGTCAACTATTTTGTCCGTTTGAGGCAATGAAGCGTTCAAGAAGTCAATAAGTAATGGTTTACTTGCTTCTTCACCGAAGATTTTTTTGAATCCGAAGTCTGTAAATGGGTTTAAATATTTTGCTTTCATCTGGCCGTTTACCGTATGATTTAAATCATAGCAAATTTACAAATATTTTTCGTGTATTTGTAAAATGTTCGATTTTGAAGTTGTTGGGTAGCATTGTGCGTAATAACCGAGGCTTTGTGGAGTCGGGGAATAGAAAGCACAAATGTTCAATAAACCACAAATGTTGATAGAAGTACGAATGTTCAATTTTACACCAATGCGCCCATTTTGCCAACCCTCTGTTAGAAGATTGTGTAATTTATAATTTTGTATTTTGTCCATATAAATTTGACAATATTCCTATCTATTGCATCCATCTAATTTCATTAAAACCATTGTATGCGCCATTATCAGTCAAATTTTTAATTTAACACGCAATATAACTTTTTTTATAGTCATTCGTAAAACTACTTCCTCTTTCTCCTTCTTCCCAAGCATTTTTTGTTGTAAATATTAAAACGTTTGCTTTTTCTACATCTTCATTTACGATTTGGTTTATCAATTCTTTGATTTTTTCTTCGGTTGCATATTTTTTATCTATTAAAATATCCATTCCGATGGCGTCATCATCTTTGTCAGGATTCCATTCTCTCAATACTTCATATTCAATTTTTTCAACTTCGGTTCTATTCAATTCTTTACCATCAGCATTATACGTTCTTGTTCCACTTTTTGATTTGTCAGCATTTTGGTTGTTCTCTGTTACTGTTTCTTCTTTTATTTTTTCAGTTTTTTTCGGCATAACAATTCCAAATCCTATAAACGATACTAAAATTCCAATTCCATAAAATTTTAAAACAGTTTTTCTATCTTTAATTCCTTTGAACCAAAATAAAGATTTTTGTGGTAATACTAAACCGACAATTAATAAAATAATACATCCAAGTAATAAAAACCCAAATAAATTTGTCATAATTTCTTTTTTAATTTAATTTATCTTTTGCAATTTCTCTTTTTGCGCAATTTGGGAAAACATTATCTGCTAATCTCAAATATACGCAAGTTTCCCACATCCCAAAATAATCCATAAAATAAATATGTGCTTTAAATCAATGGTTTACGAAAATTTATTGTTTTTGCGCAATGCTTTATTTAAATATCCTAAGAAAAAAAAATTATTTTTTTTCCATGTATTGTATTTGGTTTTGTGCCGTCTCCAAAGACTTTTATAAATATCTACTTTAAGTTATGGATTACAGTGGAAATACTTTTTTATTCCAGTAACCCCAAAGGGGGAAATAGGTATAAATAGATTGTAATGTACTTCATTTCCGGCAGTCAGGTAACGCCAAAATCAGTACGAAAAAATATATTATTAAAACATTTATTATTTACAAAACACCACTAAATCACCTCAGCAACTACAAAAGTGCTACCACCTACAAAAATAAAATCATTGCTTTGGGCATTAGATTTAGCGGCCGCTAATGCATCTTTAACTGATAAATAAAAATTGCCAACTAAACCAAAAACAGCTGCTTCGGTTTGTAATTGTTGTGCGGGTTTTGCCCTGGGTAAGTTGGGTGAGCAAAAATAGTAAGTAGCGTTTTTAGGCAAAAGAGCCAAAATTTTAGTTATTTCTTTATCGTTTACCATACCTATTACAAGGTGTAGTTTATAGTATTTAATGGTTTGTATATTTTTTAAAACTTCTTTAATTCCATCTTCATTGTGGCCTGTATCGCAAATTACTAATGGTTTTTTCTGCAGGGTTTGCCAACGTCCTTTTAAGCCAGTAAGCTTTTTTACGTTTTTTAATGCAGTAAATATATTTTTATCGCTTATATCAAAGCCTTGTTTTTTTAGTTGGCTTACAGCCGATAAAACCGTAATAACATTTTTAGTTTGGTAGCTACCGGTTAAATCTAACTTTAATTTTACATTGTTTAAGTTTGATAATTCATTAATTTCTAACGCTCTGTAGTTTCCTTCCATTTTATCAGTAATTAATTCAAATTGATGCTGAGCAAAAGTAATGGGCGCATTTTCATCCTCGGCCTTAGCCAAAAAAACGGGTTTAGTAAGTTGGTTATATTCCCCAATAACAACAGGTGTTTTAGGTTTTATTATACCTGCTTTTTCATACGCAATTTTAGGCAGGGTATCTCCTAAAATATTAATATGATCGAACCCGATGTTAGTAATTATTGATAATAAGGGGTTTATAATATTTGTTGAATCTAACCTGCCACCTAAACCAACTTCAATTATGGCAACATCTACTTTTTCGGTTGCGAAATATTGAAAAGCCAGGGCTACTGTAACTTCGAAAAAAGAAGGCGATAATTTGCTAAAAAGGTGTTCATTTTGAGCTACAAATTCAACTACATTTTGCTTTGGTATCATTACGCCATTTATGCGTATGCGCTCTCTAAAATCTTTTAAATGTGGCGATGTATACAAACCTGTTTTATAACCTGCAGTTTGCAAAATTGCGGCTAAACTATGCGAAACAGAGCCTTTACCATTGGTTCCAGCTACATGTATAGTTTTAAATTTATGCTGGGGGTTATCTATTGCATCACAAAGTTGTAGGGTGTTATGTAAATCTTTTCGGTAAGCCGATTCGCCAATTCGGGTAAACATGGGTAGTTGGGCATACAGGTATTTAAGGGTTTGTGTGTAAGTCATATTTGAACTCCTAAAATAAAAATTGTTAAATAATTAGTTGCTTTTTTTAAATAAATTTATCTTAATTTCATACACTAATTAGTTTATTAAGTAGTATTTCTAAATCAACTTAAATTTCGATGCCAAAAAAATTTGTTACAAAATATAAACTATATCAGAAATATAGGTTTTGAAAATTATCGCCATGAAGATTCGTGAATTAGTGGCAAATAACTACAGGTGAACCATAAGCTGTTTTTTTTCACCACATTTCAACAATATCTACAAATACACGATTTTGATCGCATAATTTTGTAATTCTAAGTATTAAGTTTTAATTAATTAGCTAGTTAAATGCTTAAAATCGAAAAGAGAAATTTAAATTATATGAAATGTGAGTTACAATGCTGCCAAAGTTTAGTAAATTAAAATAGCCCATAACTGCTTAAATAGCTTCACTTAAAAAACCAATTATAATTCCAAAAATATTTAACTTATTTTTATACCCATTATGAAAATACAAATTATAAACGGTCCTAACTTAAACCTTTTAGGTAAACGCGAACCTGGGATTTATGGTAACCAAGTTTTCGAAACTTTTTTTGAAGCTCTACAAGCCAAATACCCAACTCTGGATTTACACTATTTCCAAAGCAATGTTGAGGGCGAAATTATAAATAAGTTACACCAAGTTGGTTTTAATTTTGATGGTGTGGTGCTAAACGCCGGTGCTTACACGCATACATCTGTTGCTATTGCAGATGCTATTTCTGGCATTAAAACACCTGTAATTGAGGTACATATATCAAACGTGTATGCCCGCGAAGAGTTTAGGCACCACAGTATGTTGGCCAAAAACTGCAAAGGAATTATTACAGGTTTTGGTTTACAAAGTTACGAGCTTGCGGTAATTAATTTTTATAATCAGCCATAAAAATTTCCATTTTAAAGAGCAGTTTTCGTATCATTTAATTATTTTAATACAGAAAACTTTTTTCTTTTTTCTTTAGATTTTAATGTTTTTTGGCACAAAAATAGTGTAGTTATTTATACAAATAACAAAAACCAATACTGTTAAATATGAAAACGAAAAAAGAAGAACAAATGAAATCTAGCCTTCACGAGTTATTTTTAGATGAATTAAAAGACATTTATTATGCAGAAAACTTGTTGGCCAAAACCTTACCAGAAATGGCCGAAGCTTCTACTGCAGCTCCGTTAAAAAAAGCATTTCAAGGTCATTTAAAAGAAACTCAAAATCAGATAAAACGTTTAGAACAAGTTTTTAAACTTTTGGATGAAAAGGCCGAAGCAAAAAAATGCGATGCTATGGAAGGTTTAGTTAAAGAAGCAAAATCTTTAATTAAAGAACACGAAGCTGGCTTAACACGTGATGTTGGCATAATAATTGGTGCACAAAAGGTAGAGCACTACGAAATTGCTGCTTATGGTAGTTTAGCTACCCTTGCCGACCTTATGGGGCATACAGATGTAAAGGAACTTTTGGGTGAAACTTTAAACGAAGAAAAAGCTACAGACGAAAAATTAACAGAGGTTGCTTTAAATTTTGTTAACGAAAAAGCTGCCGCAGAATAATATTGATTGTAAAATCAAAAAATACTTATACCTAAGTAAAACAAAAAAAACCGAAATTTAATTTCGGTTTTTTTGTTTGTATTTTGCACTTTAAATACGAATATAATTAAAAAAAAAAACTAAACTACCTCCAAATATCGCAAAACCTTTTTTTGCCAAGCACAAAATAATCCCACACTACACTACCACCATAGCGGCCTACTGTATTTGGTTGTGCAACAATATTGCTATTATATTTTATTTGCCCATTAAAAAAGGCTTTAAAAACATGGCGGTGAGCTTTACTTATTGCAAAGGCGTTACTTTTTTTACCTTCAACAATAAATTTAATAAGTGCTATAAAATCTAAAAAAAATCTAATTATAATTAAAACATTGGCCTGGGCAGGGGGTATGTTTTTCTTAATTAAATAATGGTTATTTCTAAAATTTAAATAGGTTTTAAATGGGCTTTCTACATTTAAAGTACCACCACCTACATGATAAACAGTTGCTTGGCCACAATACATTATACGGTAACCCAAGTTTTTTGCTCGCCAACATAAATCAATTTCTTCCATATGGGCAAAAAAAGCTTCGTCTAAACCTTTTAATATTTGCCAAACTTCTGCTTTAATAAACAGGGCGCAGCCAGCAGCCCAAAAAATCTCCATATTATTATTGTACTGTCCTTTATCTTGTTCAACGAAATCAAATATACGTCCGCGGCAAAAAGGGTAAGCAAGGCTATCCATAAAACAGCCTGCAGCTCCAGCGTACTCGAAATGCGTTTTGCGGTAATATGCTTTAATTTTTGGTTGTGCAATAGCAATTTTAGTGTCGCTTTCCATTAGCTCAATAACGGGCAAAATCCAATCTGGTGTAACCTCAACATCCGAGTTTAAAAGTATATAATAATCGGCTACAACTTGGTTTAGTACCTTATTGTAACCTTCGGCAAAGCCAAAATTTTTCTCGTTTTTAATTACCTTTACAAATGGAAAAAACTCCGTTAAAAAATCCACAGATTCGTCGGTAGAATCGTTATCACCCACAATAATTTGTAGGTTAGGGTAGTTGCTGTTAAAAACAGAAGGTAAAAATTGCTGTAAATGCGTTTTACCATTCCAGTTTAAAATTACAATGGCAACAGCTGGGTAATTAATTAGCACAATTGTTTTTTTTTCAAAAATATAATAATAATTAGAAAATGTTTGTGTAATATCTTAATTTCAAACTTTAAAATCAATTAAAATAACCAATGCAGTTACCTATTTTTCCATTATTACATTTGCCAAACTTATATTACTTTAAGCAACTTTTAGCTTATAAACACCAGCAAATTTTAATTGAAAAACAAGAACATTTTCCCAAGCAAACTTTTAGAAATAGAGCGCAAATTTGTAGCCCAAATGGTACTTTAAACCTATCAGTACCTATTAAACGTGGCAACGGAAACCATACTGTTTATAAAGATATTACCATTTGTAACGATACCAATTGGCAACATATTCATTGGAAAACCATTGAAGCCTGCTACCGAAACTCGGCCTATTTTGAGTTTTATGAAGATGATTTTGCACCTTTTTATGATAAAAAATACCTTTATTTATTTGATTACAATCTCGAACTTTTTAATCTTATCCTTAAAAATTTAAAATTAAATGTTGAGCTTTTATTTACAGATGAATTTCATACAAGCTATCCCGAAACCGATTTTAGAAACGCTGTTAATTTAAAAAACCTTACTAATTATAGTGCAAAACCGTATTATCAGGTTTTTGAAGATAGGGGCGGCTTTAACGGCAATTTAAGTATAATAGATTTATTGTTTAATCAAGGTCCACAAGCGTTAAGTTTTTTATAATGATAAATATTTTTAAACCTATTAAATTTAGTAACGATACTAAAAAAAGCAAGTTTAATGCAGGCGAAACGCCAGGTAGTTACCAGGTTTTAGATAGTAGTTTTCCAACTAAACTTTTTGTTTATGCCTACGGCGAGAATTATTTACAAGAACTGGAAACAGTGGATATTGATAAAGCTTTTGAATTTATTGAGCAACAAAAAGCGCAAACCATTTGGTTAGATGTTAAGGGTTTAGGTAGCCAGTTAGTGATTGATGAAATACAAAAAAAACTTAACATCAATATTTTAACAATGGAAGATATTGTTAAAACCCACCAACGCCCTAAATTTGAAGAATACGAGAATTATATATTTGTTACCAGCAGAATGTTGGTATTAGGCAAAAGCTTACAACTTAATAATGAGCAACTTTCTTTTCTTTTATTCGATAAATTAATTATAAGCTTTCAGGAAGATTACGACGACATTTTAGACCCTGTACGTAACCGTTTACGTAAAAATATAAAGGGTAATATGCGTTGTTTAGGACCTTCATATTTACTTTATGCATTAATGGATACCGTTATAGATCATTACTTTACGATTATTAACCGCCTTGGCGATGAGTTAGAGATTGTAGAAGAACATTTATACCAAAAAGCACATAAATATTTAATGTACCGCATACAAGGTGTAAAAAAATTAATGATTAGTATGCGTAGGGCTTCTTGGCCCGAGCGTGATAAGTTAAATGATATTTTACGAACTACCAACCCATTAATTAACGGGGATACAAAGGTTTTTTTTAGAGATGCTTATGATCATTCTATCCAAATAATTGATTTAATAGAAAGTTATAAAGAAATATCAACCAGTTTATTGGATTTATACTTATCAATGATTAGTAATAAAATGAACGAAATAATGAAGTTTTTAACCATTGTTTCGGTAATTTTTATGCCACTAACTTTTATTGCAGGTATTTATGGGATGAATTTTGCTTATGAAGACCCTAAAACAGGTAAAACTTTACCTTATAACATGCCCGAACTTTATTGGCCAAATGGTTATGTATTTGCATTAGGTTTAATGCTTTTAATTACTGTTTTTCAGGTATGGTACTTTGCTAAAAAAGGTTGGTTTAAAAACTAAGCGCATAATTATTATGTATTGCACTTTAATTAATAACCAATTACCAATCTCCGCTAAAGCCAACCGGTAAACGCATATAAATTCCTTTTTGGGTACTTGCTTGTTTTAATTTTTGGTAATATTTGTAAGTATCGCCAAGTTCGGTTTTTATGATAGTTTGTTTAATTTTATCACCCGATTTTTCTAAGAAACTCCAAAAACCTGTTTTTTGTTCGGGGTAAGCAACCAAACGATAATCTTTTAGTTTTGCTTTTTTTGCTGCAACATCAATAGCATCTTTTAAATGTCCCAATTTATCAACTAGTTTTAATTTTATTGCTTGCGCTCCTGTCCATACTCGGCCTTGGCCAATGCTATCAACTGCTGCTTGAGGTATTTTTCGGCCTTGCGATACGCGTAAAGTAAAATCGCTGTAAACACGGTTCACTTCTTTTTGTAAAATCATTTTCTCGGCATCGGTTAATGGGCGAGTTACATCGCCTAAATCGGCAAATTGCCCAGTTTTTACACCATCAAAAGTTAGCCCCAACTTATTGTTTAACATTCCTTTTAAATTTGGTATTATGGCAAAAACTCCAATAGAACCTGTAATTGTATTCGGCTCGGCAATAATGCTATCGGCAGCACAAGCAATATAATATCCCCCCGATGCGGCATAATCTCCCATAGAAACTATAATAGGTTTAGCCTGTTTTGTCAATAATACTTCTCGCCAAATAACATCCGAAGCTAACGAACTACCACCTGGGCTGTTTACCCTTAGCACAACTGCTTTAACTTTATCATCTAAGCGGGCTTTACGTAACGACCGAGATATACCTTCAGAGCCAATAGTATTTTCGTCTCCCTCGCCACCATTAATTTCGCCACTTGCATAAATTACAGCAATTTTATTTACAGATTCTTCTATATTATTAGTAATAGTGCCCGCATAATCGGTAACGCTTACAGTAGTTAAATTTTTCTTTTTATCAATTTTGCATTTAGCTTTTAATTCGTCTAAAACTTCGTCTTTATATTTTAAACCATCAATAAATTTAAATTTTAGGGCATCTTGCGGAGTGCGTATTTTTAAATTATAAGCAATTGATTTTACGGAATCAACATTTAAGTTTCTGCTTTGAGCAATTTTGCCCACAAAGTTTATATATAAAGAGTTTAATAAAGAATTCATTTGCAGTTTATTGGCATCGCTCATTTTATCTAAAATAAATGGTTCAACCGCACTTTTGTAAGTACCTACTTTTATAACCTGGGCTTCTATTTCTAATTTTTCTAATGCGCCCTTAAAAAACATATTTTGGCTGCTAAACCCTTTTAATTCTAAAATACCTTGTGGGTTTAAGTATATTTTATGAGCTACCGATGCCAAATAATATGCCTTTTGCGTGTAAACTTCGCTATAGGCATAAATAAATTTCCCCGATTTTTTAAACTCAATTAAAGCATTTCTAATTTCCTCGGTGGTGGCCATACCAGCCATTAAAAAAGTAGCGTCTAAGTATATGCCAGTAATATTATCATCGCTTGCGGCATGATTTATACTTTTTAAAATATCATTCAACCCAATTGTTTTTTGGGATTTAAACGGTCCAAAATCTAAATCCTCTAAAGGGTTATCTTCGGTACGTTCAACAATAGGGTAATCAAGGTTTATATGTAAAATTGTGTTTTCGTCAATTTCAACTGTATCGTTGCTGCTACTAACAACGCCAACAATTATAGCCGAGAATAAAATTATAACTACTATAATTGATAAAAAAACGCCTAACATTGAAGCGAAAACAAATTTGAAAAATTGTTTCATAAAGTTTTTAAATTGTAAATGATTTTACAAATATAATCTTTAGAGCTATATTTAAAATCTTTGTTAATAATTATGGGAAATGTTTATTTACTTATTGGCGCAAATTTAGGTAATCGAGAAAGCAATATGCAAAAAGTGCTTAACTTAATATCCAAAAAAATAGGTAAAATAGTATTAAAATCAAGTATTTACCAAACTGCTGCTTGGGGAAATGCCAATCAACCCAATTTTTTAAACCAAGTAATTTTATGCGAAACAACGCTAGCCCCACAACAGGTTTTAGCACATATTTTTGATATTGAGATTTTTTTTAAACGTGTTAAACTCGAAAAATGGGGAGCCCGTACAATGGACGTTGATATTTTATTTTACAACGATTGGGTAATTGATACTCCAAACCTAACTTTACCACACCCATTATTAGCCCAAAGGCAATTTGCCCTCAAACCTTTATGTGAGGTAGCACCTTTTTTTATTCACCCAATTTTAAATATAACAGTTTCTCAAATGTTGTTAAATTGTAAGGATGAACTAGAAGTGGCAGAATTTATCTCTGAGGTTTAAAACTAAAAATTACATCATTAATTTAATTATTTTTTAGAATACCTAAGCATATCTACTCTCTTCCTATGCCCGTTGCCCGAAGCCCAAAGCCCGCCCAAAGCCCGCCCATCTCCGCCCGCTGCTCAAAGCTCGCAGCCTCTTGTTCTAAGCCCGCAGCCCGAAGCTCGCCCATTGCCGCCCGAAGCTCGTCGCCCAAAGCCCGCCGCTCATTTCCAACTTCCCACAAAAAAATTCTTTATTCCAAAAAAACAATTAAATTGTACCCACCAATAAAACCAAAATTTAAAAATGACATTCCAAATAAAAAGCATAACCGAATATAACCAAGCTTATAAAAAAAGCATTGACCAACCCGAAGAGTTTTGGGGCGAAATTGCCGATAATTTTTACTGGCGAAAAAAATGGGATAAAGTTTTAAATTGGGATTTTAAAACACCAAACATTAAATGGTACGAAGGTGCCAAACTTAACATTACCGAAAACTGCCTTGATAGACATTTAGAAGAAAATGGAAATCAGCCAGCCATAATTTGGGAACCTAATGACCCCGAGGAGCACCACCGAATATTAACTTACAGCCAATTACACCAACAAGTTTGTTTATTTGCCAATGCGCTAAAAAACAATGGTGCAAAAAAAGGCGACCGTATTTGCATTTACATGCCTATGGTGCCCGAACTGGCCATAGCCGTTTTAGCTTGCGCCCGCATTGGTGCCATTCATTCAGTTGTTTTTGGTGGTTTTTCGGCACAATCTATTGCCGATAGAATTAACGATGCCACTTGCAGCTTAGTAATAACTGCCGATGGCGGATTTAGAGGAGCTAAAGATATTCCTTTAAAAAACGTGATAGACGATGCCTTGGTACAATGCCCATCGGTAAAAAAAGTGATTGTTTTAACCCGAACCCGCACCCCAATAGCAATGATTAAAGGTCGTGATGTTTGGTGGGAAGATGAGATTAAAAAAGCCGAAACATTAGGAATGCATGGCAACAAAGCCGAGGAAATGGATGCTGAAGACGAACTTTTTATTTTATATACATCGGGCAGTACTGGCAAACCAAAAGGAGTGGTGCATACCTGTGGTGGCTATATGGTGTATGCAGGTTACAGTTTTCAAAACGTGTTTCAATACCAACCCGGAGATATTTACTTTTGCACCGCCGATATTGGTTGGATAACCGGCCACTCGTACATTGTTTACGGGCCTTTGGCAATAGGCGCAACCACCCTAATGTTCGAAGGTGTACTTACTTACCCCGATGCTGGAAGGTTTTGGGATATTGTTGACAAATATAAAGTTAATGTGCTTTACACTGCACCTACTGCCATAAGATCGTTAATGCAATCGGGGTTGGGTTTTGTGAAAGATAAAGATTTATCATCGTTAAAGGTGCTAGGTTCGGTAGGCGAACCCATAAACGAAGAAGCTTGGAAATGGTATAACGAAAACATTGGCAAACGCAACTGCCCCATTGTAGATACTTGGTGGCAAACCGAAACTGGCGGTATTTTAATTTCGCCCTTAGCGGGGATTACGCCTACCAAACCTTGCTTTGCTACTTTACCCTTACCGGGGATACAACCTATTTTAGTTGATGAAAACGGAAATGAGATTTTAGGAAATGGCGTATCGGGCAATTTATGTATTAAGTTTCCGTGGCCAGGAATGTTGCGTACCACCTACAACGACCACGAACGTTGCCGTATAAATTATTTTGCAACTTACCCAAATATGTATTTTACTGGTGATGGCTGTATGCGAGACGAAGATGGCAATTACCGAATTACGGGTAGGGTTGATGATGTGATAAACGTATCGGGCCACCGCATAGGTACGGCAGAGGTAGAAAATGCCATTAATATGTTTACCGATGTGGTAGAGTCGGCAGTTGTTGGTTACCCACACGCTATAAAAGGCCAAGGTATTTATGCTTTTGTAATTTTAAACAAACATATTATGGATGCCCAACTTACCCGCCAAGATATTACCATGACAGTTAGCCGAATAATTGGTGCCATTGCCAAACCCGATAAAATACAGTTTGTAACGGGTTTACCCAAAACACGGTCGGGTAAAATTATGCGCCGCATACTTCGTAAAATTGCCGAAGGAGAAATTGAAAATTTGGGAGATACCTCTACACTTTTAGACCCCAGCGTAGTAGAAGCCATTAAAAACGAAAGAGTTTAAAGACAGAGTGGTTATTAGTTAGTAAGAAAGTGGGGAGTAATAATTAAAATACTCATAAATAAAACCAACCCATTTTAAAGTTTGCAATAAAATTGCAATTATTTAGGATTTATTGATGCCTTCGCTTTGATGCATTCGCTTTAAGCGAAGGCATCAATTAGGTAATATTTATTAATCATTTTTTTTATTTTTACAATATGATTGAAATTTATACCGATGGAGCTTGCAGTGGTAACCCTGGCCCTGGTGGTTTTAGTGTGATTTTAAAATCGGGTATACATTATAAAGAAATTACCGAAGGTTACCGTTTAACCACCAATAACCGTATGGAGTTAATGGCTGTTTGCCGTGGTTTAGAAGCCATAAAAGCATTAAATCAAGAAGTTATGGTTTATTCTGATTCTAAATATGTGATTGATTCGGTAGAGAAAAAATGGGTTTTTGGATGGGTTAAAAAAGGATTTGCAGGTAAAAAAAACAAAGACCTTTGGATGCGATTTTTAGCGGTTTATAAAAACCAACATGTGAAATTTACTTGGGTTAAAGGGCACAACGGCCATGTAGAAAACGAGCGTTGTGACGAATTGGCTGTTTTAGCTTGTAAAATTAACCCACCAGCGGTTGATGTTGTTTTCGAAAACGAAAAAAATAAAAGTAAACTGTATTAAAAACCTGTGAATAAAAGGAAGTGAAGCGTCTTAATTTGTCACTCTGAACGAAGTGAAGAGTATCTGTGTCACTCAAAACAAAGTGAAGGGTCTCAAAAAGTATTAGTATTTGCTGTTCCAGCAAACACAGTAATAGACTCCACGCTTCGCTCTGAGTGACAAAAAACCTGTCACTCAGAACAAAGTGAAGAGTCTCAAAAAGTATCAGTATTTGCTGTTCCAGCAAACACGGTAATAGATTCCACGCTTCGCTCTAAGTGACAAAAAACCTGTCATTCTCAACTAAGTGAAAAGTCGCAAAAAAATTAGTATTTGCTGTTCGAGAAAAAAAGGTATTAGACTCCACGCTTCGCTTTGAGTGACAAAAAAACGACCCGTTATTCAAAATACCTTGTCACTCATAACGAAGTGAAGTGTATATAAAACGGAGACACTTCGTTGCACTCAGAGTGACAAGCATTTCACTCGGAGTGACAAAATGAGTACCATTTTCACTTTTAAATTTTCACTTTATTACACGCTCTAGCTATCGCCCCTTCCAAAACTCCTAAAGCCTCCACAATTTGCTCATCGGTTATCACCACAGGTGGCAACAAGCGCAAACAATTGCTAAATAAACCAGCTCTAATCATAATTAAACCTTTACTTACGGCATCTTTAATAATTTCAAGGGTAATATCGGGGTCGGGGTCTTTGCTGTTGCGGTCTTTTACAAATTCTATTAAGCGCATAGCACCAATGCCACGTACATCGCCAATAATAGAATATTTATCTTTCCAGCCCTCTAAAGTAGTTTGAATAATGTTGCCCAAATGATTTACCTGGCTTAAAAATTCCTCACTCTTTAAAATATTTATGGCTTCAATTGCAGCAACACAAGCCAATGGGTTACCACCATAAGTGCCACCGACACCACCTAAATGGGGTGCATCCATAATTTCGGCTCGGCCAGTGGTTGCGCTAATGGGCATACCGGCACCAATAGATTTTGCACTAACCACAATATCGGGCACTACGCCTGTATGCTCAATAGCGAAAAATTTACCTGTACGGGCGGCACCACATTGTATTTCATCCGCTATCATTACAATGCCGTATTTATCACAAACTTCCCTAATTTTTTGCAAGTAAGCTTTAGGCATTTGTATAAAACCACCTTCGCCTAAAATAGGTTCGATGATGATGGCAGCTAAAGATTCGGGATCAACTTGAGATATAAAGGCAATATCTAATTGTTTGATAAAATAGTTGATGTATTCTTCATCCGTCATACCAGCAATTTTTCGGTATAAATTTGGTGCGGGTATGCGGTAAATATCAGATACAAAAGAGCCCATACCTTTCTTAAACAAGGCATATTTGCTGGTTAAACTCAGCGTAAGCAACGTACGGCCGTGGTATGCCCCCTCGAAACATAAAACTGCGTTACGTTTGGTGTAATATTTAGAAACGTTAATGGCGTTCTCCACCGCTTCGGAACCCGAACTGGCCAACAAAGTTTTTTTCGTGAAATTGCCTGGTGTTAAACTGTTCATCAACTCGGCTAAATCAATGTATGGTTCCATTGTGGTTACCAAAGCGCAAGTATGCAAGTATTTATCGGCTTGTGCTTTAATAGCTGCTACCACCTTTGGGTGGCAATGGCCAACGTTCATCATCCCAATTCCGCCAGCTAAGTCTATCAGTTGATTACCATCTACATCCCAAACTAAAGCACCTAATGCTTTTTCTACTACCACTTCCGTTGATTTTGCCAAACCAGCTGGCAATGCGTTTTTTCTTCGTTCTAAGACTAACTGAGCTTTTGGGCCAGGTAATGCTGTGTTTAATTGTATGTGCGACATAATTTTTAAATAATGGTTTGAATATCTAGTTGAAGTAAAACCCCACAATTGCCACAAGATGGGTCGTTTACGTAATCTTTAATTAAAGCAAGTGGCTTAAACCCGATTTTTAGTTGAGGCCCTAAAGTAGGGTCGCTACGTTGGCTTTGCAGCAATTGTTGGTAATATTCTTCGGGCGTAAATTGCTGACTTACCGCCCCAAAACCGCTCATTAAACCAACGGTTAATTGTCCTTTAAGTTTCAAATGTAAAGCTAAATTTTGTCTAGCTCGGTACAATTCTCGGGCTAAACCTTTACCTCGATAATTGGGATGAACGCCAACATCTAAACCATAAAGCCATTGTCCGTTAGGGTTGTGATTGTGCATCCAACCGCCCGATATGGTTTCTTTAAAAGTGTGGTGATGGTTATCAAAATCAAAATCGCAACGCATAGTGGTAGTCATTCCAATAACTTCCTCTCCATCTAAAATTACAAATTGCCCTTCTGCAAAAATTTTATAGTGGTGCAAATAATGTTTGGATAAAATTAATTCGTCTTCGGCTAACGATGGAAAAACAATGCGTTGCAAGGCTTCTAATTTATCGGCGTGTTTAGGCAATAAATTGGAAATTAACAAACCGTTAGGTAATATTTGGCTGTATGTAAATGGTGTATTGCTCATTACCGTTTAGGTTAAGGTGTAGCCTAAAATCACATAAATAATACCCGATAAAACAAAGGCTGTTAGCGCATAAGGCAATTGCGAAAACGAATGTTGCAGGTTGTTAACTTCGGTACTTTGCGATGTTAAAATGGTAGCATCGCTGTACAAGCAAGCATTAGACCCAAATACGCCAGCACTTACCACCGCACCAATGCTCATAAATACGTGTGCACCCAAACTCTGCGCCAGCGGGATAACAATTGGAATTACCACCGCATACACTCCCCAAGACGAGCCTGTGGTATAGCAAATTAACGATATGGCTACAAAAATAATTACTGGAAGCAACTCTTTACTTATTAAAGGTTTTACGCTTTCTATTACGTAGGTAGTTAAGCCCATT
The DNA here is from genome assembly GCA_043763845.1 of Sphingobacteriales bacterium. GTDB lineage: Bacteria > Bacteroidota > Bacteroidia > Sphingobacteriales > Sphingobacteriaceae > Pseudopedobacter. Next base: position 39,367 of record JAYULE010000052.1, on the reverse strand, counting down.
TTATCGCCAACTTCTTTTAAAACATAACTGATAACAACTAAAGCCAAAGCGTAAACCATACTGTTGAAGCCAGTAAAAATTGTTTCGCTAAGTTGTTGAAAAGTGCCTAATTTTTTAACTAAATAATAAACAAACGTAAAAAATATGCCTATAATAACGCCTTTTAAAGCATCATAATCCATATAAAAAGTAAAACCTAAGGTTACCAAAATAGGGAGTATAAAATAAAGCGAATTAGATTTTTGGTTAGGATTGTAATGTTCCATTGCTACGCCAGCCATTTTTAGACCTTTCGGGACAGTTTCGCCTGTTTCTTGCGCCCTAATATGTGCCAATTTTAACTTTTTAAAATGAGGAAAAACTCCCAAAATAAAAAGCGGAACTAGCAATACCGAAACCCAACTATAAGCTATAAAAGGGATGATAGAAAGATAGGTATGCGCACCTTGACCCGCAGCGGCAAAGTTTGATTTTTCTAAAATAGCACCTACAAAAATTGTCCAGGTAGATAGTGGTACAATCACGCACCAAGGGGCGGCCGTGGTGTTTACAATATAAGCCAAATACTCGCGAGGAATTTTAAAATGGTCGGTAATTTTTTTCATTGTTACGCCTACGGTTAAGGCACTAAGGTAATCGTCTAAAAATATAAATAACCCTAAAAACCAAGTGCCAAATAAGGCAACTCGTTTGGTTTTTATGTAGCGTAACATATCTTCGCCAAATTTTACAGCACCGCCACTGCGTACCATTAAGCAAATAAGCGAGCCGTATAAACCACAAACCAAAATTACCCAAACTGTGCTTTCTTCACGCATTACTTTATATAATGTTTGTATTAAATTAGTAAAGAAGTTAGTATTTTCGTAATAGCCAATAATCATAAAACCTACCACGCAACCAATTAGCAAAGCCTCGAACGATGCCCGTAATTTTATAGCTAGTAAAATAACTACAAGTGGTGGTATTAATGCGAGTGCTCCGTAAGGCATAGTTTGTTGGTTTTTATTGTTTTTTTAAGGAATAGTTCGCTTTGAGCCAATTTTTTCTGTATTTTTTTAGGAAGTCTTCGCTACAAGCGAAGCCTTCCTTTTCTAATATATTTGTGTTTGATGTGCCAGCAACCACGGTAATAAAGCCTGTATTTTTTATACTTTATTAAAGGAAGGCTTAGCTTTAGAGCGAAGACTTCCTAAACTTCGGTTTTTATATACTTTATTAAAGGAAGGCTTCGCTTTAGAGCGAAAACATCTTAAGCCAACCCACCCACACTTATCAACTTCTTTTCTAAATATTCAAACAAACCTTCGCTGCCACTTTCGTGGCCTTGGCCGCTTTGTTTCCATCCGCCAAAAGGCGATTCGGTGCCGTGTGGAGCCCATTCGTTAATGCCTACAATGCCAAATTCTAACTTTTCGGATGTTAGAGTAGCAGTTTTCAAATTGTTTGTAAAAATGTAAGCAGCTAAACCATATTCAGTATCGTTTGCTTTTGCAATCGCATCGTCTAAATCTTCGAAAGAGAAAAGTGGTAAAACAGGTCCAAAAATTTCGTTTTGCGCTAATGCGGATGTTTGTGTTAAGCCAGCCACCACACAAGGTTGTAAAAAATAACCTTTGTTAAATTGAGATGGAATATCGCCACCTGTTAAAATTTCGGCACCTTCGGCTTTTGCTTTATCCAACAAAGCCAACACACTGTCTTGCTGTTTTTTGGTAATAAGCGGCCCAACATTTACACCATCATCAAAACCATTTCCTACTTTAAGATCCGATACATATTTGGTAATCAAAGTTTTAAATTCTTCGAAAATATTTTTATGCACATAAAATCGTTGTGCCGAGGTACAAACTTGCCCATTATTACGGAATCGTGAAATGGCTGCAGTTTTAGCAATAGCATCTACATCAACATCATCGAAAATTAAAACAGGGGCGTTACCGCCTAACTCTAACGATAGCTTGGTATGTGTTTTTGATGCGCCATCCATTAATAATTTACCCACACGGGTACTGCCCGTAAAGCTTATTTTTTTTAACTGTGGATGATGTAACATTGCCTGCCCAATTGCGGGAGCATTGCCCAAAACTATATTTAAAACTCCATTTGGCAAGCCAGCATTTTGCAAAGCATTGGCTAAATGGTAAGCGGTTAACGGAGTATCTTCAGCGGGTTTTGCCACCACCGTACAGCCGGCGGCTAAAGCGGCTGCCCAAGCCCGAGCAGGGTTATAGGCCGGGAAATTCCAAGCGGTAATTATACCAATTACACCCATTGGTTGGTAAATTACGCTGCTTCGTTTATCAATACGGTTGGTAGGTATAACCTTACCGTAACTGCGTTTGGCTTCTTCGGCATACCACTCAAATAGGTTGGCGGCAACGGCAATTTCTCCTTTGGCTTCGGGTAGGGGTTTGCCACTTTCCAACACCATATCGTGAGCAATTGCATCTATCTTTTCACGGATATTGTTCGCTGCTTTTTTTAATATTTCGGCCCGTTGGTAAGGGGTAGTTTTACTCCAAGTGGCAAAAGCCAAATGTGCGGCATCAATCGCCAAAAGGCAATCTTTATCGTTGCCAAAACTTACCAAACTTACCAATTCCTCGGTAGCTGGGTTTAGCACATCAAAGGCTTGTTTATCTAAAGCATCAACAAACTGTCCGTTAATAAATTGTTGTTTCATAATTGGTTATGCGGTTAATTGAGTTAAGCCAGCTTCCATAATATCTAAACCTTTATTTAATAATTCTTCGCTAATTACCAAGGGACTTAAAATCCTGATGCAGTTTCCGTTTACGCCTGCACTAATTACAATTAGGCCATTAGCGGCACAATAAGCAATTAATTTTTTACATAAATCGCCGTCGGGCTCAAAAGGATTATTGTTTTTTACCAGCTCGAAAGCCAACATTGCACCCAAGCCTCGTACATCGCCTATGGCGCTAAATTTTTGTTTCATCTTCGTAAAGCGAGCCAAAACAATTTCGCCCACTTTTATGCCAATGGCATTAATATCAATCTCTTCCATTAACTCAATGGTTGCCAAAGCGGCTGCGCAACAAACGGGGTTGCCGGGGTAAGTGCCACCAATGGTAGAAGGTTGGCAGGCATCCATTAGATGTGCTTTGCCAATTACACAGCCAATTGGCATACCGCTTCCCATAGATTTTGCCCAAGTTGATAGGTCGGGAATTACATCGAAATGTTGGTAAGCTGCCCACTTTCCGGTACGTCCAAAACCGCTTTGCACTTCATCTAATATGAGTAAAATGCCATATTTATCGCAAATTGTGCGCAAGCATTGCAGGTATTTTTTTGGCAAAACAGTAAAGCCACCTTCGCCTTGTACTGGCTCAACAATTATGGCTGCCACTTGATTTGCAGAAACAAAAGTGTTAAAATAATTTTCTAAATTTTGTAGGTGTAAATCGGCGAAATCGTTTTCATTTAAATTTCCACTTTGTTTGTAAATATCGGGGAAGGGCACTCGGTAAACTTCGGGTGCAAATGGGCCACAACCTTGTTTATAACCTACTTTTGAGGTTAGCGTCATCGCCATCATTGTACGTCCGTGAAAACCGTTTTCGAAACAAATTATAGCAGGACGACCTGTGGCTTGTCTTGCAATTTTTATTGCGTTTTCCACACTTTCGGCTCCCGAGTTGGTAAGCATCACTTTAGTGTTTTCTCCGTGAGGGAAAATGTTTGCCAGTTTTTCGGCCAGCTGTAAATATAAATCGTAAGTGGCTACGTTAAAGCTGCAATGCAACATTTTTTCGGCTTGTTTTTGTATGGCTGAAACAACTTTTGAGGGGCAATGACCAGCATTTACCACGCCAATTCCACCTGCAAAATCTATCATTTCGTTTCCGTCGGCATCAATAATTAAAGCACCGCTAGCACTTACCGCAGTTGATGGATTAAAAATACCAATTGCATTGGGCACAAATTTTTTTCTACGTTCCAGTAGTTCGGTTGAGTTGCTATTAAGCATTTTTTTATTTTTTTGTTGATTTTTTGTTTATAATTTGTGTTATGCTTTCGGCAGCCAGTCTACCTGTTTCGGCAGCGCCGTTCATATAGCCTTGAAAATCTAAGCTGCAATGTTCGCCAGCAAAAAATAAATTTCCTACGGGTGCAATTTCCCATCCTGCCAAAGTGCTCCATTGCCCAGTTTTAAAACTGCTGTATGCGGCTTTGGAGTAAACGTTTTTTTGCCAACAAAATTTTACATTTTTTTGGTTGTAGGCTACTTTTGTGTTGGGATAAATTTTTTCTAAATCGTTTAAATATTGGTTTGATAATTGTGAAACAGGGGTTTCGCATAATTGTTTAACCATATTTCCACCACCAAAAACGGTTAAACTTCCCGCTGTTGCGGATTGCATACGGCTACTGTCCCAAGTGCAACCGAAAGACAAATTGGTGTAGGTTTGGCCATCTTTATTTAGGTTTCGCCAAGGTTTGCCGTTAAACCCCATTATAAATTTGCTACTGTTGCCATAACCTAAATTATTAATGCAATTTAGTTTTTCGGCAGGCATTTTTATCCTTAGCGGGATGTTGCGTAAAATAAAAAAAGGGATAGCCAAAATTACATAATCGGCTGTAATATTATGCGTTACAGCTTTATTTTTAAAAACCAAATTGTATTTGTTAGTGTTTGATTGGCTAATGCTTGTTAGTGTGTAGTTAAGCCTCACTTGGTTTTTTAAATGATTATGTAATTTATTGGTGAGGTTTTGGCTACCCCCTTTAATTTTTAAAACTTCGTGTTCGGTACCAAATAATTCGTAACCATTTGGCCCTGGTTGGGTAAACATTATTAAAAAATTTAATGCCGATTGTTCGGATGCTTCCATACCATACTCTCGGGTAATTATCAAGCTCAATAAATCAAGCAACCAGCCCGTAACACCAATGTTGGTTAAATAATTAGTAACCGATTGTTGGTCTAAATGTTTGAATTGTTTGGCTGTGGTAAAATTTATTTTTTCGGGTAGCGATTTTACGTCTTTCTCTATTTGCACTACAAAAGGTAAAATGGCGTTTTTTAAATCATCGTTGGAGTACTGTTTTCCTTCGAAATAAAATACACCACCAGTTATTTCGTCTTGACGTAAATCGTAAAAGTCAACCTCGAAATCTTTTGCCAGTTGTATTATATCAAGGTGGTTAGTATCTACAAATTCGCCACCCAAATCGGTAGTTATGCCAGCACCAAATTTATCTTTTATCGTAAACATACGGCCACCAGTACGGTTTGCTGCTTCGTAAACTGTCGAATTTATTCCTTGTTTTTTTAGTTGGTAAGCTGCATTTAATCCCGCTATTCCTGCTCCAATAATAGCTATGGATTTATGCGCATTAAATTCATCGGCGAAAGCCTTAGAAAAAGAGGGGAGAAGCACACCGGAAGCAGCCAACAAACCCGCATTTTTTATAAAGTTTCTACGACTTTCATCAAAAATTGGCAAATCACTTTCTTGCCGATGCGTTTTAAAGGCATCAGCGAAAGCGTTTTGTAAAAAATATTTTAATGGGCTATGTGCCATTTATTGGTTTAATTGGTAGTTTTAATAACCGGGGTTTTGTTTTATAATACCCTTACCAATTTGAATATCGTTTTGTGGTATGGGCATAATTGGGTTAACGCCTGTACCTAACACGCTTTCAACGGTTTGTGTACGGGCTAAATCAAATAAACGGCTGCTTTCAAAATTCAATTCGGCCCTACGTTCATCGGCAATGGCTTGTGCAAAAGCATTGTTATCGGCTACATCGGACATTAAAATTGGAGACATACCACGGTTTTCTCTAATTAGATTTAAATCGGCAAGGCCACCGCCTGCTAAGCCTAAAGCTTCTGCTCGTATCAAATACATTTCGGCTAAACGTAAAATGTATCCGGCATTATCAAGGGTTGTTTCGCCACGGTATTTTTCAGTTCTGCCATCGGGTTCAATGCTTACATCAACATTTGTAAAGTCTGTTAAATTAGCTCTTGCATCATCGGTACGACTTTCAAAAAAGGTTTTCAAACTTTCTGATGCTAAAAACTGAACATCGCTACGCAAAGCATCGCTTCTGCTGTAAGTAAATCCATTATAAAAGCTTTGATTTTGAGGTGTAAACTTGAGTTCAAAAACACTTTCGCTGGTATTTTTTTGTGTGTAAATTTTATTGAAGTTTGATGAGCCTAATAAACTAAACATACCAGATTCGGAGATTACATCGTTCGCATTTGTAATGGCTTCTGGGTAGTTTTTAGTGTAAAGATATACCCTAGCCAACAATGCTTTTGTTGCAAAAATAGATACGTACTGACTGCCCGAATATGTGGTAATTAATTGTGCAGCTTGTTTTAAATCGTTAATTATTTGATTGTAAGACGCTTGTACAGTGCTTCGGGCAACACTTTGGGTGGGATTAGCCGTTTTTGTTTTTAAAGAGATGCCATAAGGTGATGATAAATCCCAATGCTGGCCAAACATTCGTAACAAATCAAAATGTGCCAAAGCTCTAACAAAATATGCTTCGCCTTTTATGTTTTTGAGTTCGATACTTTCAACCCCGGCAATCTTATCGGCGTTTTCTAAAATTTTGTTGGCCGTATAAATACTTTGGTAAATGGCAACAGATACACCCCTTACATATAAATTATTGGCTGCAACGTTTCTTTCCTTAATGCTATTTAAATCCACTACGTCATATCCTCCGGTAGAGCCATTATCGCTGTAAGATTCGGCTAAAAGTGGATAAACGCCACCGTAATAAAAACGGTTTTGTAAACTGCCGTACATACCAATTCGGGCATTACGCAAACCATCTACAGATGTGAAAACTAAGTCATCCTCTACCTCGCCTTGTGATTTTACATCTAATATTTTTTTGCAAGATAAAGCCGAAATCAACACCAAAAACAAGAGGGTTATTTTATATATTTTCATAATATTTGCGAATTAAAATTTAAAGTTTACACCAAATAAAAAGGTACGGGCTTGCGGATAAGCAGCATAATCAATACCTGCCGTGTTTGGCGAACCACCTCCGGTTGAACTCACCTCAGGATCGAAACCGTAGTATTTGGTAAATGTATATAGGTTTTGTGCTTCTACATATAAACGTAGAGATGAGAAACTTTTTTTGCTTTGTGGCCTAATGGTATAACCAAAGTTTACGGTTCTTATTCTTAAAAAGGAAGCATCTTCAATAAATTGTGAAGACTCTTGGCTATAATTTGCGTTTATCATAGATGCCCTAGGAATATCGGTTACATCGCCCGGGTTGCGCCATCTTTTATTTACAATTGTAGCATTATTGGCATAAACCTGTTGTAATTCGTTGTTTTCATCCCAGCCACCATCGCTCCAACCTAAAGTTTGGTAAGTGGCTCGAATTAAATTATATACTTTATTGCCAATGCTAAACTGTGTAGATACTGCTAAATCCCAAGCTTTGTATTTAAAATTGTTTGTCCAACCGCCAAAATAATCTGGTGCCGCTTTACCTAATACTTGTTTTTCGGTACTGTACAAAGGGTCGCCGGTTTGGGTATCAACCCCTAAATATTTGTAGCCGTAAAACGAACCTACTTGTTCGCCTACTTTTAAAATATGCGTATTAAATAAATCAGAATACGGACTTAATAGCTGATTGTCAGAATCTAATGATATGATTTTACTGCGGATATAACTGATGTTAAAATTACTTCCCCAAGTAAAATTGTTAGTTTTTACGGGTGTTGCACCTAACGAAAATTCGATACCGCTGTTTTCTATATTGCCCGAATTAGTGGTTTGGGTATAAACACCAGAACTTGTTACTGCTGGTGCTTCGTTTAACAAACGTGTGCGGTTACCTTTAAATGCTTCGATACTACCGCTTAATTTGCCGTTATACAACTCAAAATCTAATCCAGCATTCAGCATTTTGTTGCGTTGCCAAGTTAGGTTTCGGTTGCCAATATTACGAGGTTGTAGCCCAGGAATACCATCGTAACGTGAAGGTATATAATAAGGTAGATATTGAAAATCGCCAATTTCTTGGTCGCCACTTAAACCATAACTAAACCTTAATTTTAGTTGAGTTAAAGTTTCAGAATCTTTTAAAAAGTTTTCTTTACTAATTACCCAACCTGCCGACATTGCCGGAAACAAACCCCATCTTTTATCGACTGCAAAACGCGAAGAACCATCGTACCTTGCACTTACCGATAGTAGATATTTATCAGCGTAAGCGTAATTAGCCCTTCCTAAAAATGAAACTAACCCATAGGGGATGGAAATACTTGGAGCATTGACAATTGTTGATGCGCTTGATAAATTGGTTAAACCGGAACCTATTGGAAAGCCTTGGGCTAATACAGAAGAGCGTTCTGTTTTTGAGGCTTGGGCTGTAAAACCACCCAGTAAATTAAGGCTATGTACTTCGTTAAAAGTTTTTTGAAAAGTTAATATGTTTTCGTTGAGCCAAGTAAGACTGTTATAGTTACCTTTTAAAGCCTTACCGCTTACTGCGACAGCATCGGAAGTTATGGGCGAAAAAAACTGGTCGTCTAAAACACTGCTATAATCGGTACTAAACGAACTTCTAAATTTTAAATCTTTAACTACGGCAACCTCGGCAAAAACGCTCCCTAAAAAGCGGTAGTTATTGGTAAAAGCCTTAATTTCTTTGGCCGATTTTACGGGGTTATCGCTTAACCAACTGGCTTGAAAATCCCCATATTCTGAGTAAGAACCATCTGGATTGTAAACTGGCATCAGCGGCGATGCACCTATGGCGTTTGTTACCACGCCAGTATAAGTGTTATCATTAAAACTACGGCGACTACGGCCATAAGTAAATGATGAGTTGGTACCAATAGTTACCCTATCGCTTACTTTGTTTTCTAAATTAAAACGGAAAGATGAGCGTTTAAAGTCGTTTTCGATAACAATACCTTGTTGGTCGAAATGGTTTGCAGATATAAAAAATTTTGTTTTTTCGTTTCCACCACGAGCCGAAATTTGGAAATTGCTAATAGGTGCAGATCTAAAAATTTCGTTTAACCAATTGGTGTTAACACCTGTACGCCAGCTAGCTGGTAATGGGTTTGTTAAAATTGTAGGATCAAAACCTTCCCCAAAAACCAAAGGATCTTGGTTATAACGTCTTAAATCTTGTGCTCGGGCATCTTCTTGTAGCTCAATAAAACCTTTACTATCTAAAAACGGAATTTTGCGAGACACGTTTTGGATACCCGTATAACTATCGAAACTAAACTCGGTTTTACCGTTTAAACCACGTTTGGTGGTAATTAAAACTACACCGTTTGCTGCCCTAGCACCATAAATGGCTGCTGCCGATGCATCTTTTAAAATCTCCATTGATTCTATATCGTCGGGATTTATATCGGCAATTGAACTTATATTTTGTCCTTTACCATTTACTGTACCATCAACCGTGTAAGATGTTGCTAAAGATGAGTTACTTTCACTTATCATTGGTATACCATCAACCACGTACAATGGGTTACTAGCACCACGCACACTTACCGATAAACCTGCACCTGGTGTACCACTGGGCGTACTTACTAATATACCAGCTACTTTGCCTTGTATACTTTGGGCAAGGTTAGAAACAGGTTGGTCTTTAAAATCTTTATTATTAATTGATGATATTGCACCTGTAATGCTCGATTTTTTTTGCGTACCGTAACCTACAACAACCACATCGTTTAACATACTGCTGCTTTCTTGCAATACAATATTTATACTAGTCACGGAACCAATTTTAACAGTTTTTGTGGCATAGCCGATAGAAGAAATTACCAACTCGGGGTTTTGGCCACTTAGTGTGATGCTAAAATTACCATCTATATTAGTACTGGAACCTTTATTTGTGCCTTTTTGTATTACCGAAGCACCTGCTATGGTTTCGCCTTTTGCATCTTTAACTGTACCCTTTAAAATTCTATCTTGCGCATTGGCAAGTTGGGGTAAGCTTAATAAAATACAACAGGTGTAAATAATAAATTGTAAAGCCTTATTCATATTTAATTAGTGTTAAAATTTTATAAATAAATGAGCGTAATTTTTGTTTTATAAATATGAGTAACAAATATTGATTAAAATATAAGTCAAATAATTTTTTTAATTAAAAATTTAATTGTTGGTTTACAGTTTATTAAGCTAAGTCGATTATAAGACGAATAAAAATTAAGTTTTGACATTTACTTTTTAAGTGGTTAAAAAGTCATTTTATTTATATGTTTTTTAACAAAAGTGATTTTTTATTGGGCTTTTGATATATAAAATGTTGTATTGTTATAAATATTAAATATTTTAAGTCGTATTTGAGTAGTATTTGTAATATATTAAATTTTTTTAAATGTTATCGGATAAATTAATACATAAAATAGAAAATTGCAATGAGATATTAAATACACTAACTCATAAAATTGATTTTACAGATAAAAGTGCATTAACTAGAACTCACTTTAATGCAATTGCCAAGGTAATTAACCTAAAAATAACTTTAGAGGTTATAAAAAATACCAATTTAGTAGAAACCTATTTAATAATTGGAAAGCAAAATTTAGAAATGCAACTTTTAAAGTTAAGGCTAAACTCGGTTTCTGCCTTTGTTAATTATTTAAAAAATTTAGGCGAATACCGTGTTTATAATTGGATAAGTGGTAAAACTTTACAAAGTTACTGGCAAGGTGGAGATGCAAAATATATTAAAGTAAATGCTTTGCTTGTTTTTTTAGAAATACCTTTTAAAGATTGGAAAAACTGGCAAACCGATAAATCGTACCAAGGTACAAACACCCATATTAGTGAGCAGAAAAGCAATTTAACCATTGTAAAAAAATACTTTTTGGGTAATTATTTTTTGTATTATCCCAAAACCGACGATAGCAAAAGTTACATTAAAACCCCGTTTATTATTGAAGAAAATAATAGGGGAGAGGTGCTGGTACAATCCGTATCGGAAGGGCATAGGTATATGGGAGAAGTTACTGGTATACGTGATGGTTGCTTGTATATTAATTGCCAAAATATTGATTTTGAAGAAATTGAACAATATGTTTTTAACGTAGGTTTAGAAACTAAACCCGAAGTACTTTTTGGTGTAAGCAATACTGTAAGTGTAAAAAACCGGCTGGCGGTTGCTTTAAAAAATGTTTTGGTAAAACAAAAATCGGCGGATGCCAATTTTAATACTATTGACGAAATTGAAATTGGAGCTAATCAAATTTTAGAAATTGGCACCGAAGAATACCTAATTGTTAATTATTTAAAAAATGCGGGCAACGCAATAATTGTTACACAAGCTTGTTGTAATTTGGGGGATATGGGTTAATGTATTTAAATTATAAACTGAGGTTAATTAATAAACACTTTTTATAATTTTTTATGTACTGTCGTTAAGGCTTTAAAATCTTAAATTACATTGATTTACAGAAAATTACACTTTAATATAATAATCGAATTAAGGTTTATAGATTTTTTTCGTATTGTTGTAGAAGCAATTTGTTATATCTTTCCAAAAGGTCAATATATCTATCTTTCCAAAACTTTTCTGTTTCGGGCTTTTTAATTTCCTGATAAAAATCAATTTTTAATTTCTCTGTCGAAAGAAAGTCCTCGGGGGTAAAAAGTTCTGGGATTTCTATTGAGAAATCATGTTTAATAAATTTACCTACACGATGAATTATCTCTGGTTTAAGATATTTTTGATTAAACCAATTGTACACGCATTTTCGGTTAATATTAGCAAGTCTAGCAAGTTCGCTAATGCTAAAACCCTGCTTGCGGATGGTTATTTCTACAATTTGTCCGTAATGTTTGTCCATAATTAGGTAACTTCTAAATGTTTTAATAAAATTATTAACAAGCTATTAATTCTTTCGAATTGATTTTTACTGTTAAAGCACAACTCATACTTTTAATTACCATCACAATAGAATTCCCATTTATTTGATGCACTTCACCACATTGGTTAACCAAAAGGCCAGACTTAATTATTGCCTCGTCGCCAATTTGTAAATTGCTAAGCGGTAAAGTTTCAATGTTCGAAAAATTGTTTACAATGTTTCTTATGTTTTCAATTTCGTGATCTTGCAATATTGCAGGTTTGCCATTAAAAGTAATATAAGTAACCACGCCTTGGGTTTGGGTTATTTTTTCGAGGTCCGCATAATTTGATTTAACAAAAAGATACGATTTAAAAAGAGGTACTTCTACCAACTTGGTTCTATCCGCCCACTTTTTACTCGTTTTTACTAAGGGGCAATACGAGGTAATATTTTTTTCTTTTAACAAGCGGTCAACCTTCTTTTCCCAACGTGATCGGGTATAAAGTACCATCCATTGATTGATTTTCATGTTATTTATAGGTAAATGTAAATGAAAAAGTATTGTTTAATTAATTTTCGGAAATATAAGAATTACTCGTTTTATCTATCTAAATTACTGTAAAAGGCCGTTGCAATTGCTAAAATTTAAACATTGTATATAAATATGTGCATTTTTGGGAAATTAATTTTGTGTTTTTCTCTTATGTGAGTACAATCATAACCCCTTAATTAAACTTTTAATTATGGGGTTTTAAAATTGTGTAATATGGCTTTTTAACTGTACAATAATTCTCACAACTGCACATAAACAGTACAAGCTGAATAATTGGTATCTTATTTGAGCCAAAATCACTTAAAATTGTAATATTTAATTGATTCACGTATGCAATAATTTACTGTAAGTGAGAGGGCGAAGCCTTTTAAGATTGATACAGCCAATATTTTATATTTATATGATATTCACTTTAAACGTTAAAAAAAAGTTTTTGCTTTTACCCGTTTTAATTATACTAATTCTAATTTATTGTTTTTTTAATGTAAGGGCATTTAAACAGGAAATTGAAAATCGAGATAATATACAAATTCAAGACTTTTTTAATATTTCTACTGTACCACAAATAGAACCTGTCAAAATAAACTTTCAGGATAGCAACACCCAGCCGCCACCAGGTTGGTTAAAAGACACAGGTGAACCATTTGGTGAACATCCGGGTTTTTATGAAGGAACTGGCTTAACCTTTGGTTGGAAAAGTATATTAACCAATAAACCAATAAATATACAAGGCAATGGCAGGGCAAGGCTTGAGCCCGAAGATGTACTGCTATCAACCTTTGTACACATGCAAGCCGACGATATAAATACATTTAGGTACGGTGCATTTGATGGCGTAAAAGCAAGCGGGTATTGGGAACTTAAAGTGTTAAACGGAGTTTATAAAGTTACTGTTGCTGCCGGTGATGGTGAAGTTAAAAAAGCTAATGAGTTGCACTGTATAAATATTGAAGGTGTTAAGGCTATTTCAAATTTTGTGCCTTTAGGCAAGTTAAGAAGCCCTGGTAGATTGAAGGAAGCTACGGTTACAGTTACAGTTAATGATGGCTTACTAACTATTGATGCTAAAGGAGGTATCAATACAAAAATATGCTATTTAAGTATAGTACCAATTAGTGTAAACCCATATGTTTATTTACTTTCCCCTCAGCAAAATTTACTCATTGAAAAGCAAGGTAGTTCAAAACAACTTGCGGTTTTGAAAATCAATAATTCCTTACAACAAAAAACCGCTTATAAGGTAGCGGCAATTTACCCAAATGGTAAGTATAAATGGCTGGCGTTTAGTGCAAATATAACAGAGGAAGATTCTATAAATATTGATTATTCATTTGGCCGTAACCTTCCGGTTGGAAATTATGTTGCACAAATAAAAATAACATCTCCTGGCTATACTTCGGCAAGTATTGATATATCGTTAAGGGTTGTTGATAAAACTCGCCCGTACGTTGTAGCGGCCAACCCGGTAAACGGATGTGTTATTTATACCAATTCAACGATAGCAGCAAACAACCTTTCAATTCCTTCGACTAAAGGTTTTAAAGGAGGTACTAACAATTCCACTATAACAAACAATACTGTAAAACTATTAAAGCTTTATAATGGGAAAGAAGTTAACGTACAAGGTAACGTACAAGGTACAGGAGGTGGAGATGCTATCAGTTTTACTCCATTACACCCGTTAGAGCCATATACAAATTACAAATTTATCATTACCAATGGTGTGAAAAGTTATAATGGCACTCCATTTACCCAATTTCAATCCACTTTTTCAACCGCTTTAGCACCTGTAGATTCCACTAACATTATCAATGCCGAGTTTATTAAAATATCGGTGCCTGGTACACAAAATAAAAAGTATACATCTTTGCTATTTGGACCCGATGGCAAGTTTTATGCCCTAAAAATGAATGGTGGCATAGAGCGTTTTAATGTAGATCACCAAAGTGGTATGCTAAGCCAAATGTATCCAATTTATACATTAGTTAAAAAACGAGGTGAGTCTACTGCTATTGGTTTAACCTTCGACCCAAAATCAACAGCAGATAATTTGATTGCTTGGGTTTCTTACTCATCGGCCGAAATGAATGCAGCCCCCGAATTTGATGGTAAAATATCAAGACTATCTGGTTCTGTATTGCAAAACGAAAAACAAATTATTATAAATCTACCACGATCAACCAGAGACCATATGGTAAACAGTATTGTTTTTGGTCCAGATGGAGGGTTATATATTTCACAAGGTAGTAATAGTTCGGCCGGAAGCTACGATAAAGCATGGCAACGTAATGAGACTTTATTATCTGGTGCAATATTACGGCTTGATGTTAGTAAATTAAAAGCGGTTAAATTGCCACTAAATGTTAAAACCACAAAAAATCAAAACCTAATCAACCATGCATCGCTTACTAATATTAAATTATCTGACGGAAGTTACAATCCCTATGCTACGCAATCTCCGCTAACTATTTATGCATCGGGCATTCGTAACGCTTACGATATGGTATGGCATAGCAATGGTCAATTATATATACCAGCAAATGGTTCGGGCGGTGGGGGTAATTCGCCAGCCACAGTTAAAAAAGTTAAACGCCCTAATGGTACCTATTATGATGGACCCGAGGTTTTGGCAACAGAAAATGTGCCTGTACAACACGATTGGCTTTTTAGGGTAAATCCTAATAAAGGCGTTGGTTACTACGGACACCCAAACCCGTTGCGTGGCGAATATGTATTAAACCGCGGGTTTGTGGATAACCCAATGTACCAACCTTGGGTAAAGCCTGATAAAAACTTTCGCTGGGCAGCATTTGATTTTGGCTACAATAAATCGCCAAACGGCGTAATTGAATATAAAAATAATGCATTTAATGGAGCACTGAAAGGTAAACTGTTGGTTTGCAGATTTAGCGGTGGTGGCGATATTATGGTGCTTGAGCCTGGCGTTATTTACAAGTTGGCAAATTTAAAACAGATGGTTGATAGCAAATACAATATCGTAAAATCTGCTGGTGGTGTTAGTAATTATGGTTTAAAAGGGATGGTGGGCTTTGCCAACCCTTTAGACATAACCGAAGACATTGTTAACGGAAATTTGTACGTAAGCGAATTTAACTGGAACGAAAACCCAAATCTTATTTCACAAATTACCCTTTTAAAGGTAGTTGAAAAACCACAACAAAAATTGCTCGTAGCGCAAAAACGAGTTATCTATCCAAAAAAATACAGATAAGCATAGCGTCTGTATTATCAATTTACTTAATTAATAATTTAATATGATGGAGAACAATCACAAAGCAAATACAGTTGGCATGGTCACTGTTTTTTTTACATTACTATTTTTGGGCATAACTAGTATGGTATTTGGAAATACTGTTTCCTACAAATTTAACGATGTAGAGTTATCATTTCTTAACGTTAATGCACCACAAAGTGTAAATATAAATTTTCAGCCATCATCTGCACCTACCCCAGTGGGGTATATTGCTGATACCGGTTTTCCATTTAATGCAACCCGAAAATTTGGATGGATAAGTCCAACAACAAAACAACCTTTAGATATGCGGGCCAGTATGCGACTAAGAAGTGGAACTGGTGATACAAGGCAGTTAAGTTTAGTACAGATGCAACCTACAACCGGCTCGGAAGTACCTGGCAATTGGGAACATGTGGTAACAAATGGGGAGTATCGAGTTACCGTTAGCGCAGGCGATTTTAGATTTTTTAGTAGTAACAACCAAATAAATATTGAGGGATTACCAGTAATTGCTGATTTTAGTCAAACATCCTCAAATAAATTTAAAAACGCAACAGCAGTTGTACAGGTAACAGATGGTAAATTAACCGTTGAAGCAAGGGGTGGTGTAAATACAAAAATGAATTATATAACTTTTGCCCCAATTACCCCAGTAACAGATAACACGCAACCCACAGTTTCTGCAAGGTTTGTAGGTACGTTAACATTGGCAAATACGTATAACAACCAGGTGCAGGTATTTTTATCGGCAACCGATTTGGGTGCATCTGGCTTGGCATCACTGCAATACTCTCTTAACGGCGCAAATTTTATTGATTATAAAGCACCTTTTACAATTGGTACAGCCGGAACTTATCAGTTAGCTGTTAAAGCTACCGACGATAACAGTAACGCAAATACAAATACATATAGTTTTAGCGTAGTAGCTCAATCAAATTCAGTTGCGTATATGTCGTTAAAAAACCTAGATAATTTCCCCTCAAACGAACGCTTGGTTTTTTCACGTATACAAATACCTTGGAGACGTACCATCCCCGACACTACACCTTACAATGCCAATCACGATAGAGTAAAACTACGCGTAAATAACAGAGGTACAAGTAGGTTAACTGTAAATAATCTTATGCTATCAAACCCTGCTGCTTGGAAAATAGTTTCTATCAAAACTGATACGCTAGCCACAGTTCCGTTTTCTGTAACTTCCCGTGAGTTTACAGATATTACTTTGCAATTTATTGCTAAAGATGCGGGTATTAGATTAAAAGTACTTAACGATACTCTTACTATTGTTAGTAACGATAGTGTTGAGCCTGTAAAAAAAGTAATTTTATGTGGTATTTGGCAAAAAGAAGGTGAAAGCACTAACGAGCCATACGCCCAACAGCTTATTAATGCATTTGGGTTTGGTACAATTGTGGGGTACGGGCAAAATGACGGCGAAGTAGATGGTACTACTCGCGTAAGCAATTCAAGTGAAATAAATGCAGATTATTTTGTAAGAGCTGATAATTCTAAGCCTGTAAATATTGTACAACTGGCAGCATATCATGGTTGTTGCGCCCAAGTAGAATCAATTAAATATTTTAGAAAAGGCTCAACCTCAAACTTAAATATTTTTTCGCATAATGCTTTAGATGGTCAGTCTATACTGCCGCGGCTTATCGGCTCAAGCACAAATGTTGCCCGTGGAACTATTAATCCAACAACCGAGTTTGGTTTTAGAGTAGGAACATCATCAACAGACCGAAAACAAAATATAAACGGCTTAATTGGTATTAGGGTATTAAAAGCATTAGATGCCGCTGGTAATATAATACCAAATGCATACTTTTTAAATGGTGATTACTTGGGAACGTCGTTTACAAATTATGATTACCAAGATAATATATATTACATAGAAAATATAAGACCAGATTCTGGAACGGTTAACTTCTCGGAGTTAATATCCTTGCCTAGAACATCCTTTACCTTCGAGCCAACAATAACTGGAAGCAACAGAACGTTAGCTGTAACGTTAAAAAATAATGGAAAAATTTATTCCGATAGCACCCGCGACCCATCCATACAGATAAGAAGTGTAAGAATATCGGGGCCTAACGCTACCGAGTTTTCTACCCCATCGTTTACAACAACAACCTTAGGAGTGCAAGGAACTAGAATTATTAATGTAAGGTTTAACCCCCAAAGCATTGGAATAAAAAATGCTGTGTTGCTGGTAAATTATAATAACAGTTTAAGTCCGCTGCGAATACCGCTTTATGGTATAGCAAATACGGCCAATGCTACGGTTAATGTAATAAAGCGTATTAAAAGTGCGGTGGATGCAAATGTAACTATTGGCAATGTAGTTTGGGAAACAGACAAGAACTTTCGTAAGGGCTCAATAAAATTGGATAAGCAGGTTGTTTTAAGCCCCGTAGCCGCAACAGATGTTGATTCTTTATACCAAACGTATTTATCGGCAGCGGCCGATTTTGCTGAAACCAGATATGAAGTACCTGTTTCTAATGGCAATTACCTAATACGAATGCACTTTGTTGAAAATTTTTGGACAAGTGCAGGTTTAAGAGTATTTGGCATTAATATAGAAAATCAGCTTGTATTACCAAATTTTGATATTTTTAATGAAGTGCCCTATCGTACCGCATTAGTAAAAGATTTTGCTGCTACAGTTAGCGATGGTGTGTTAACCGTTAAATTTAACCCTTCGGCTAATAGAGTTGCAATTGCTGCAATGGAGCTTTTCCAAATAACTAATTCAGTTGCAGTTGCTAATAATAATTTATTGTTAAATAAACAGGATTCTGTGGTATTTAACAAAAAGTTAACGGTATACCCTAATCCAAATATGGGAGATTATTTTAACCTGAGCCTATCAAGCTTTCCAAAACATGAATCAGGTGTTATTACCATTACAGATATTTTTAATAAAATTATTCAAACGCAAAAGTATGTAACCAATGGAAATGGTGGTGTAAACCTACAAATTCAGTTAAATCGGGTTTTGGCAAGCGGTATTTATTTAATTAACGTTAGATCGGCATCTGGTGTAATGTATTTTAAAATGCTTGTTCAATAAGATTATTCACATATATCAATTTGTTTTTCCCACTATTTTACATTAACGTATCAACTACGTTAATTGCTAATAATTAGGCCAAATAATTGCAATATTTGATCATAATTATTGCTTTAGTTAATAAAACAAAATAAATAAAGCGCAATAGTTAACATCATTTTAATTTAAGAAATTGCTAATGTAAGCGAAATGGCGAAGCTGCATTCTAATATGAATTATTTTGTTATTTATCTACTATTAAAAAATATGAATTATGACTAATCCTTTTTTGTTTAAAAAAACTGTACTAATTACCGTTATTGCTTTCTCATCCTTAACATCTTGTATGAATACTAAAAGACTTACCTATTTTAAGGATTTGTCTGCGTCAAATCAACCAGAGGAAGTTAGTATTGCAACTTACAGCGAAACTTTAATACAACCAGACGATATTTTGGCAATAAACATAAATACTATAGATCAGCAAGCTACTAATAGCATTAACAGTAGAAATGGTGGTTTTGTAAATGCAGGTACTCCACAATCAGGTATGATAACACCAGTATCGGGCTATCTGGTAGATAAAACAGGTTTTGTTGATGTGCCTATAATTGGTAAGGTTAAAGTAGGCGGACTTACCACTATGAAAGCCCGCGAAATAATTGCCACCAAATCTATCGAATCGTTTAAAAACCCAGTGGTTGATGTAAGGTTTCTAAATTTTAAAATAACCGTAATTGGTGAAGTTAACCGCCCTGCATCATTTGTTGTACCTAACGAGCAGGTAAGTATATTGGATGCTATAGGTTTTGCTGGCGATCTTACTATATATGGTCAACGCGAAAACATATTGTTAATAAGAAAAGAAGCTTCGGGAAAAAGCATTACAGTAAAATTAGATCTTACCAAAAAAGCCACGCTTAATTCACCATATTTTTATTTGAAACAAAACGATGTAATTTATGTGGAAGCCAATAAAACAAAAATATTAAACAATGATAATAATCTTATAAAGTACATTACAGCAGTTGCCACTGTATTCTCTGCAATTGTACTGGCTGTAAGGTTTTTATAACAAAAATATTTCAATAAAAATTTACTAACTACCTACTTATGAGATCACGCAGTGTAAATGAAAACAGTAATGCCATAAATAACATTATTTTACAAATAAAAACGTATTGGTATTTATTTGTAATAAGCTTAATGGTGTTTATGGGACTAGCGTATGCATACGTAACCTTTGCAACAAAGCAGTATTTAGTTACAAGTACTTTATTGCTTCAACCGCACCCTACCACACGTGATGCGGCAGTACAATATGCAAATGGAGGAGCTTCATCTGCACTTAATGCCAACGAAAATCTTAAAAATGAGGGTGATGTTTTACGTTCGCGAAATTTAATGAGAGAAGTTGTAAATAATATGGGCTTAAATATTCGATATTTTTTTAGAAGTGGAATTTTTGCAACCGAAGCATATGAAGAGACACCATTTATTGTACAAATAATTAAAACCCACGCAGACTCTTTAAAATCAAGAAATTATGTTTTAAAAGTGGTTGATGACAATAATTTGTTGATTGAAAATGAAGATGAAAATATAAATATTAAAGTACCATTTGGCGAAATTGTGAATCTCCCTCAATATAAAATACGATTAGACAGAAGGCCCGGTGTTTTACCAGTTAAACAAGAATTTTCTATAAATATAATGTCGGAAGACGATGCCGTTTCGGAGTTATTAAATAACTACGATGCGCAATTTACTGATAAAGCGACTACAACAATAGAATTTACTTTATACTACCCAAATTCAAAAAAAGGGGAAGCTATATTGCAAAATTTAATGGATCAATATTTAGTTGATAACCTTTCGAACAGGAAACGAAATATTGATAGTACCTTAAATTTTGTTAACAATAGGATTGCAGTAGTTGCAGGTGAGCTTAGCGGAATTGAGAGAAACTTTGAGGCATTTAGGAGTACTAATAATATAACAGACCTTAATGAGCAATCTAAAGTTTTAGTTGGCAACGCTAGTACTTATGCCGATAGATATCAACAACAACAAGTGCAGCTTTCTATTATTCAAACTTTAAAAAATAGGCTCGCCAATCCTGAAATAAAAGAAGTAATACCAAGTTCTTTAGGTATTCAAAACGCATCGTTTGCAACAGGCCTTGCCCAATATAATAATTTAATTAATGAAAGGGAAAAAAGCAAATTATCGTATACAGAAACAAATCCTGTAATACAAAATGTGGATCAACAAATTCAGCTAGTTCGCCGAAATCTTTTACAAAGTATTGATAGCTATGAAAAAGAAATTGAGTTAACAACTGCTGGCTCTAGTAGCCAAAATATAATAGTTAATAACAATATAAAGGCTGTACCAGGTAAACAACGAGCATTAGGCGATTTTGCCCGGCAGCAAGAATTAAAACAGCAATTATACGTGTATTTATTGCAAAAACGTGAAGAAACAGCTATGGCAAAAGCAGCAGATATGCCTTACTCTAGGATTGTTGATAGCGCAAAAAGCAGTAAGTCACCAGCTAAACCCATAAAACCCATAATTTATTTGATGTCGTTTTTTCTTGGTTTCATTGTACCATTAGGATACGTAAACTCTAAAAGTTTATTTGCAAGTAAAATAAATTCCGAAGCTGATATCGAAAAACAAACAGATGTATTGGTTATCGGTAAAATAGGTCATAACAAATCATCAGGAAAGTATTTAGTTGATATTAACTCCAGATCGCCTGTTACAGAAAGTTTTAGAACACTGCGCACCAAACTTAGAGGCTTGCTTGATATTAACCAATCTAGTGTGATAATGATTACTTCAAGTATAGAAGGGGAGGGAAAAACATTTTTAACGTCTAACTTGGGTAGTACATTTGCCATGACTGGCAAGAGCGTAGTATTAGTGGAGTTAGATTTACGCAAACCACGTTTAACAGGGTTTTTAGGCTTAGACGCATCCACCCCTGGGTTTACTAATTATGTGATGGATGATTTGCCAATTGATAGCATAATAAAACCAAGTAAATTTGATGAAAATTGCTTTGTAGTATCATCAGGCCCAGTAGTAGCTAATGCAAGTGAACTTTTATTGAGTAACAAATTACCAGAATTAATTGCCGATTTGCGGTCAAAATTTGATTTTGTATTAATTGATAGTCCGCCTGTGGGTTTAGTTTCCGATGCTTTAATAATTCAAAAATATGTAGATATGACCATTTTTGTATGCAGGCATAATTATACCAATAAAAATCAGATGGAGATATTAAACGATATAAAAACCAAGGATAATGTTGAAAATATATACCTCGTGATAAATGATGTGGACTTCTCTACATCGGGCTATTCGGGTTACGGCTACGGCATGGGCTATGGAGATAAAGTAAACTAACGTACAAAACCACAATGATTACTAATAGCTTTGCGATGCAGCATTTGTATAACACAGAGAGTAACTTTATTACTCGTTATATTAACTTGTTGATGCTTTTTTTTCCAATATCAGCGTTTTTGTTAGTACCAGTAATACCAGGAACAACAATTATTACGGTGTTGGCAGGTTTACTATTTTTTATTATTCCTTTAACTGATTTAAAAGAAAATAAATATCTTTTTTATCAAGACTTGTTATATTTTTTATGTGTAATAGCGGTATTAAGTTTTTTTTCGCAGTTTATAAATTTGGTTACCCATTTAAAATTAATAAAACCGCTAATTCTTATTAATCATGCCGATTATACCAAAACTTTTTATCGCAAGTCGCATTTAACTCAAATGTTACCTCTTTTAGTTGGTTTTGTAATTTATTCTTACGTAAAATATTTTTCTACCGATAAAATTATCATATATATATACTGGGGCCTAAGGTTATTATGCTTTTACGGTTTATACGAGTTTTGTTTTTATATGCTAACAGGCCAAAATGGCGATTTTATGGTTAACCGTACTTTTGGCGAAAGCGAAAAATCAGCTTCTCTTTTTCAAACTGTTAGTTTGGGTGGCATTAGTATGTTACGCTTTAAAAGTTATACTGGCGAACCATCAATGTTTGTTTTTACTGTATTTCCGTTTTGGGTGTTAAGTTTTGGTTTAAAAAGAACTTTTGATAGCGTTTTACTGCTGGGTTGCCTTATTTTAACATTCTCTACAACAGCATATGCTTGCATGATATTGTTTGGCAGTTTCTGGATTATTTACCGCAGGCAGTTTCAATTATTTTACTATTTAAGTATTGCAATTGTGATTGTATGTTTTGTTTTACAATTAGATATGTTTCAGCACATGCTGGATAGTATTTACAATTTTGTTTTTGCTGGTAAATTAGAAGGAAGCGCATCGGCCAGAGACAGGAGTAACGGATTTACAAACCATTTGGCATTTTGGGCTAGCTTAAATGGGTTTAGCCAAGCATTCGGAATTGGATTTGGGTATGTACGCTCAACCGACTTTTTTTCTACTATAATTTTAAATAACGGGTTAATAGGTATTATTCTGTTCACAACGTTCGTTCTTAAAAATCTTTGGCTAAAAATTCCTGGTAAGTTAATTTCTATCTGCTACAAAGCAGGCCTGTTTTTGGTTTATTTAATTATGATGGCTACCGTTCCCGAATTTGCGTATCCTTCTTTGTGGATATATATAGGCTTAGGGTATGTATTACAAAATTTAAAGGAACCAGTTGAAAAACCGCAACCATATAGTAAATACAATGTTTCTGCTAAACTTTTAATAAATGCGTAGTTTATTTAGTGCCAGTATCGCAATCTTAATGATAGGTATGTGTTGCAAATGTGATGGGCAGGTAGCTTCTAGTCAATTTGTATGGGGTATAAACGGACACCCGCTTACCCAATTGGCATATGCTAACAACATAGATGATCAAATAAATACGTTAAACGATTTGAAACTAAAAAGTTATAGGTTTGATGTGTTGCTAGATAGTAACGGTTGTGCAAAAAAAGAACATTTATTTCTTGATTTACTTCAAAAGTTAAAATCTAATGGGATAATGGCATTGCCAGTATTAATGCAAAGCGGCATAAAACGCCTCAGCAATGCTTCAATGTATAAAAAAAGTTATATTCAAGGACAAAATTTTGCATTTCGCTACAAAGAATATATATCTATACTTGAAGTTAATAATGAAGCAGATAATAAGATGATGTTGCCAGGCAATCTCAGCGGAACCAAGAAAAAAGATTATAATGTTGAAAAATCGGAAAGATTAATTGCTGCAATTAAGGGATTTTCCGATGGAGTAAAATCGGCCAATCCTTCAATAAAAATTACCTTATCAGTAAGTTATATACATTATTATTACTTGCAATTGCTTAAAGATAATAACGTTAATTACGACATTATTGGTTGCCATTGGTATTCAAACATGGGACCAATTGGTGCTGCAAAGCCTAATGGTGATGATGTATTGGCAATATTTAAAAGCAGGTTTAATAAACCAATATGGGTTACAGAATTTAACCACTCTAAAGGTACAGGTAAAGCCAGTTTTGCTAAACAGAGCCAATACATTGTAAAAAGTATTCCCGATATGATTTCCAGAGGTGTAACTGGGATATTTATTTACGAGTTATATGACCAGCCAGCACTTAAAATGATAGATTATAATGAGGCATTTTATGGCTTAGTTTTTAAAGATAACTCTGGAAAATACGTTTATAAAGATGCCTATCAAGATTTTAAACAATTCATTCACAATCTAGGGCTTTAAGCTTAAATAATAAGACGTTTAATTTTAAACTTGCTAAGCAACTCCGTTTGCTCGGCTGTTTTTTAACTTATTAAAAACCTTAGCTCGATTATTAAGCTATAGTATAATTTGCTGTAAATCAATGTTATTTACGATTTTAAAGCGTTAACGACGGCAGCGGCATCCTTTTTTTACGCCGAATCTCCCCCTTCGGGGGTCGGGGGGATAGACAAATAAAAAAAGATATAGCGAACGGCGTGTTACCTTGCCTACCGGCAGGCAGGAAACGCCCAAATCATTGTCACAACTATAATAAACAATGTTTTATTAATCCAACTCAGGTTATTAAAAAAAAACTTGTACCGCTTACAAAAAACATCTACTTAAAAACAAATATATTAATTATGAAAATAGCTATTGTACACGACAATCTAGTGTGTAAAGGAGGTGCCGAACAGGTTGCACTTAGCTTTCACAATGCATTTCCTAAAGCGCCCGTTTATACTTTATGTTACGATTCGAAAAACACTTACCCCGAGTTTAAGGATTGCGAAGTAAAAACCAGCTGGTTTGGCAAATTTATTCACAGCGAAAAAAATAGTAAACGATTTTATTTTCCCCTAGGCATTTTAGCAATGCAGCAGTTAGATGTTAGCGGGTACGATGTGGTACTGCAATCTACTACACATTGTGCTAAATACATTAAAACCAACCCCAATGCGCTCATAATAACCTATTGTCATAATCCGTTTCGGTTGGTTTGGAGTACCGAGTCTTACGATAAAGTGTTTAATTCGGGTTTTGCTAAAAAGTTTGTTTACAACATAGTTATAAACTTTTTAAAGGGTGTTGATAAAAGCTTTGCTGATAAAACCAACTGGTTTATTACCAACTCTCGTGAAGTACTGCCAAGAATAAAAGCTGCTTATCATCCTAAAAATGAGGTAACTATCATCAATCCATCGGTAAAATGTAAAAATTTTTACCTAACGGGTACAACTGGTGATTACTATTTAATTGTATCACGTTTCGAAGCATATAAAAAAGTTGATATGGTAATTGATACATTTATAGATATGCCCGATAAACAATTGGTTGTAGTTGGTAAAGGGTCTATGGAGACGGAGATCAAGAAAAAATCTGGTCCTAATATTACTTTTTTAAGTGGCCTTAACAGCGAGGAACTTGCAGGCGTTTATGCTAACTGTAAAGCATTTATATTTCCACAGTTAGAAGATTATGGCATAACACCTTTGGAAGCTAATGCATCTGGACGGCCTGTAATAGCGTATGGCAAAGGGGGGGTGCTAGAAACTATGATACCTTATGAAGGAGACTCGCTAAAATCTACAGCTGTTTTTTTCAATCAGCAAACTAAAGAATCCTTAACTAATGCTGTAAAACTTTTCCAAACTTTAGAGTTCGACCCCGCATTCATTCGTCACCATGCCGAATCGTTTGATGAAGGTGCATTTGTTTCTAAAATACGGCAATTTGTTATGGGAAAATACGCTTTAAATAACGTGGTTCCTGCGACAGTAAAAGATGGTTTTGTGCCAAATGCCGTGGTTGCATGAGAGTATTAATTACCAATACTTATTATTACCCAGCATTTGTTGGTGGAGCCGAAATTTCGGTTCAGTTACTTGCCGAAGGGATGCTTGGAGCGGGTAATTCTATTTATGTGCTCACCACAGGCTTGCATAATAAAGTTTATCGTGTTAACGGAGTAATTGTAATTAGTATTAAACAACAAAACATTTTTAACAGCATTGAAAAAAAGGAACGTTCGCAAGTAAGCAAGGTGCTTTGGCATCTTATAGATTCATTCAATTTTTCGTACCACTACAAAATAAAAGCAATACTAAAGAGGATAGTTCCAGATTTAGTACATACCAATAGTATTCAAGGATTTTCGCCTTTCTTATGGCGAACTATAAAGTCTTTAGATATTCCGTTGGTACACTCCCTACGCGATTATTATATGCTTTGCCATAAATGCAATATGTACAATGGTGGCAATTGCCAGTTGTTATGTGCGCCTTGTGGTGTAACTAATTCAGTAAAAAACCGCTTTTTTAAATACCCAGATCATTTTATTGGTATAAGCAATTTCATATTAAATAAATATAATTCTTTTAGTAAAGAAGTTAGTGATAAAAGTAGTGTTATATATAATGCGGTTGATGCCAATGATAGTGTGTTAAAAATAAATGTACCAGATAAGCAGATGGTACTTGGGTACATAGGCCGAATTGATAAAGACAAGGGGGTTGAATATTTGGTAGACGAATTGGCTATGTTACCAACAGAATTAAAAAAAGATATAAAAATAGTGTTTGCTGGGAAAGGGGAAATAGAATTCATTAGTAAACTTAAAGGCAAATTGGTGGGCATACAACATCAATTTTTAGGTGTTGCCAAGCAAACAGATTTCTATAGCAGCATTGATGTTTTAATAGTACCCGCATTGTGGAACGAACCATTTGGGCGAATTGTAATTGAGTCGCTTTCGTATATGGTACCAGTTTGCCAATCAGATAGGGGAGGCTTAAAAGAACTTTACAGTCCGTACAGCTCGTGGATTTTTACCCCAACAACAGGAAGCATGATGGCACAAATAACTCATATCTTAAACAATAGAAATGAATTGGCCGAAAAGAAACTCAACTGTATGCATGAAGCCAGTAAGTTTTCAGTAAAAAAATATATAAACAAACACCAAGTTTTATATAATCACATTATTGCTTGCGAAGCACCAAAAGAAAAAAAGATTGAAGATAGTTTATTGTTTAACCACGCCATTTAAGCTCTAAAAAATTTATTATATTTAAATGGAGAGTATCTTAAAAACGCCAGTTATACAAACCGATGAAAAATTAGTTGCCAGTGGCATCATTTGGAATTTTATTCAAATGATAGTAAATCAGGCATTTGCTTTCGGACTTAAACTTGTTCTTGCAAAACTGCTTTTTCCGAGTCAGTTTGGTATTGTGGGTATGGCCGTTGTTTTTACAGGTTTTGTACAGGTGTTAAACGATTTAGGAGTTGGTGCTGCCTTAGTACAACGTAAAGTAGAACACCTTCGTGTTGAGCATTATCATACTGCATTTTGGGTAGGAGTGTGCTGGTCTGTGTGTTTATATTTAATTATGAGTTTGGGAATTGCACAAATTGCTGCAATATTTTATCAAGAGCCTATGCTTAGGCATATAATTCCTGTTTTAAGTATTGGCATTTTATTTAGTCCAGTTAACTTGGTACATAAAGCACAGTTAATAAAACAAATGAATTTTAAAAAACTGGCTTTTATTGATAACACTTCTAATATACTTGCCGGCAGCATATCGCTTATTATGGCCTTAATGGGAGCTGGTATTTGGGCTCTAGTGTTTAATTCGGTGGCTACGGTATTGTTTGCTATCCCATTGTTTTTTAACGCCACCAAGTGGAAACCAGCTTTTATTATAGAAAAACAAGCGTTTAAAGATGTATTTGGCTTTGGTGTTTATACTACTGGGTCTAATATTTTAAATTATCTATATAACAATGTAGATTATTTATTAATAGGAAAGCTATTAGGTGCAACATCGTTAGGTATTTATACCCTTGCATTTGTTTTAACTGATATTTTTAGAAGCCGTATGATGGCGGTAGTAAATAACGTTATGTATCCTATTTATGGAAAAAAACAAAATGAACCAGCTTTATTAAAACGATACTACTTAAACGTAATTCTTTTAAACTGCCTATTTGTTTTTCCAATTATGGTATATTTTATTGTAATAGGCGATCAATTTGTAGTGAACATTTTTGGGGAAAAATGGAGGGGAACTGTAATCCCATTGCAAATCCTTTCATTTTCGGTAATGCTTCATATTTTAGTTAGTGGCAATACCGCACTGTTAAGAGGGCTTGGTAAGCCTAGCTTAGAGATGAAACAACAGGTTTTAAAAGCATTAATATTTTTACCTTCATTAGTAATTGGGGTTTATTACTATGGCATAATTGGTGCAGCTTGGGCTATTTTATTTAATAAAGTAGGGGTAGTTCTTTTTGCCAAATACACTTTTAACTATTTAATTCCTGTAAAAATTACTTTTTTCGAATTTTTTGCTGCAATAAAAGCACCTGTTATTGGTGCAGCAATTACCGCTTTAATAATGTATTTTTTTAAGTGGATAGGTGTAAACTATGTAGTTATAGGAATGCTTAGTTGCCTTATTTACGCGGGGGTAATCTGGTTGTTTATGAAAGAAGAACTTCTATCATTTTATAAAAGCTTTAGAAAAAACTAATTAATTTAATGAAAATATGGTATCGGTAATTATTCCCTGTCACAATTGCGATAGTTTTATTGAACGAGCTATAAACAGCGTTATTGCTCAGTTATCTAAAGATGTGGAAATAATTCTGGTTGAAAATAATTCCACTGATTATACTTTTAATAGGTTAATAGATCTGCAATCCAAATATCCAAACTTAATACAAGTGTTTAAAGAGCCCAAAAAAGGTGCACCTGCTGCTCGCAATTGTGGGTTGCGTTACGCTAAAGGCGATTGGATACAATTTTTAGACGCCGATGATGAATTACTTCCCGATAAAATATCAAATCAATTAAAAATTGCACACAGTACAAATGCCGATGTAGTTGTGGGTGAATGCCTCCTTAAGTATAATGGAGGTAAAACCCAAGTTATAAGGCATACCGATACCAATATTTGGAAAGGCTTAATTACATCAAATCTAGGGATAACCAGTTCTAACTTATGGCGACAAACTTCTTTATTAAGGGCGAATGGGTGGGACGAGAATCTTACATCATCACAAGAATATGACCTGTTATTTAGGTTGTTAAAAAACCAAGCAAATATATCTGTTGATAAAAATTTAAGTACTATTATTCACTTTTCAGATAATTCCGTATCAAAAACAACCGATAAAGAAAAACTAAAACGAATTTTAACTAATCGTATACAATTACGCATACGCATAAAAAATGAATTAAGATATAGGGCCTTACTTACGCCCGAGCTGCATGCAGCAATTGATAATTACATATACACAGAAATTACAAATAACTATACCAGCTTTCCCGATTACGCAAACGGCTTATTGCAACAGTATAACCTACGAGTTGGGTTGCTTAAGCAAATGAAATTCAAAACTAAATTGTACTTAAAACAATTAAAATAGGTTTCATTTTCAATTTTCATCTCCTTTTATTTTTAATTATGAATCCGAAATTTGTTTCGATTATTATTCCTACTTATAAAGATTGGTTTAGGCTTTCTTTGTGCCTGCAATCATTGGCTAACCAAACTTACGATGTTAATTTTTTTGAAATTATTGTAGTAAACAACAACTCGTTAGATAAAATACCAGAAAACTACTTTATTCCCAAAAACTGCAAAATAATAGTTGAAAGTCGGCCTGGTTCGTACGTTGCCCGTAACACTGGAATTATGCTTTCTGTTGGCGAAATTATTGGCTTTACAGATTCTGATTGCATACCCGACGATGATTGGATAAGTAACGCTGTTGCAACTTTAAACGATGCTGAAAAAACTGCCCGTATAGCCGGAAAAATAAGATTGTATTATAAATCGGCAAGGCTTACCCAAGCCGAACTTTACGAAACAGTTTATGCATTTAACCAAGATATTTATGTGCAGCAAGATGGAACTGGTGTAACCGCCAATATGTTCGCTTTTAAGTATGTTTTTGATGATGTAGGACTGTTTAGAGAAGATATCCTATCAGGCGGAGATTACGAATGGGCTGTAAGAGCCCGTAATGCCAACCATAAAATTAAATATGCCGATGAGGTTATCGTAAGCCATCCCGCAAGGCATCATCTTGCCGAATTGGTAAAAAAAGCTAAACGCGTAGGTGGAGGTCAGGCTAAATTTAGTAAGGTTTCTGAAAGTGTATTTCAATCAACACTAAAGTTTATTTATGACCTTAGGCCACCCATTAAAAGCATTCCATTAATCATATCAAAAGGAAAACAAATGCATGTTGCGCAAAAGCTTTTGGTTTTTTACATTAGGTACTATCTATCGGTTATTACCGCCCGCGAAAAATTTATGGTTAGCCTTGGCAAATCCGCCAATCGAGAATAATATTTGTAATGTTTCGATTGTTAATTTTATGTAATTCGCTGTTTTTTTAGGTTTTTAAAAAATTTCTTGCGTTAACGATCGCAGCGGCATCCTTTTTTTTACGCCGAATCTCCCCCTTCGGGGGTCGGGGGGACAGATAAATAAAAAAAGATAGAGTGTAGAGCGTGTTAAAACGCCCTAATCCTATAAATTAAATAATAATTAATTCAACTCATTTTAACAACTCATCAAATATTTAACCATCTAATTTAATAATTATGAAAATTGCAGTTATAGGTACAGGTTATGTTGGCCTAGTTACCGGAACGTGTTTAGCAGAAACAGGTAACTACGTTACTTGCGTTGATATAAATAAACAAAAAGTAGAAAAGTTAAGAGAGGGCATATCTCCCATTTACGAACCAGGTTTACAAACGCTATTAGACCGTAATATTGCTGATGACAGACTTAAATTTACATCTAATTTGGCAGAGGCCATAGAAGATGCTGCGGTAATATTTTTAGCATTGCCAACTCCCCCGGGTGGCGATGGTTCTGCTGATTTAAGCTACGTACTGGGTGCCTCTCGCGATATAGCTTTAATCATTTCTTCATACAAAGTAATTGTTACCAAGTCTACAGTGCCAGTTGGTACAGCAGATAAGGTTAAGGCTATTTTCGAAAAATATACCGATGTTGAGGTTGCTGTAGTTTCTAACCCCGAATTTTTACGAGAAGGGGTAGCCTTAGAAGATTTTATGAAGCCCGATAGGATAGTTATAGGAACTACTGACGAACATGCTAAAAAAATACTTACCGAACTTTATTCGCCATACGTTCGCCAAGGAAATCCAATTGTTTTTATGGATCAAAGATCATCTGAATTAACAAAATATGCTGCAAACTCTTTTTTAGCAACCAAAATTTCTTTTATGAATGAGGTAGCTAATTTGTGCGAGAAAGTAGGAGCAAATGTTGATATGGTAAGACTTGGAATTGGAGCCGATGAGCGTATTGGAAAACGTTTTTTATTCTCGGGCATTGGTTACGGTGGAAGCTGTTTCCCAAAAGATGTTCAGGCTTTGGCTAAATCGGCAGAAGAGAACACTTATGACTTTAAAATCCTTAACGCTGTAATGCAAGTTAATGCCTTACAGAAAACAGTATTGGTTGATAAAGTGAAAAAATATTATGATGGTGAGCTTTTCGGAAAAACATTTGCCTTATGGGGATTAGCTTTTAAGCCAGAAACAGATGATATACGCGAAGCCCCCGCATTAGAAATTATAGAAGAATTATTAAAGCAAGGGGCAACTGTGGTTGCTTACGATCCTGAAGCAATGAATAATGTAAAACAATTACTTGGTAATAAAGTGGAACTCGCCGATAACCAATATGATGCTTTAGAAGATGCAGATGCTTTACTTATACTTACTGAATGGAGTGTATTTAGAAACCCCGATTTTGTAAAAGTTGGAAACCTCTTAAAAAGCAAGGTAATTTTTGATGGTAGAAATTTATACAGTCTTAATCAAATGTTAGAGTATGGTTTTTACTACAATAGTATTGGGCGAGAATCAACATGTGCGATAAAAGCAACTTACATTATATAGATGCTAACAAACAATTCTCACTTTTTCACAAACAAGGCTCAATAGTAATTTGGCGGTCTGTTAATCACATTAATGGATGTATAATTGCTCTTAGTTATAATGTTTTAGAAAATTTATTTTTTAAAGATTAAGCGCTTTTGTTAAAAATTTGATTGATGAATACCGCTTTTGTAACAAAAATAGAAATATTTATATCGCCTACTTATGAAAACACGATACCTTTATTTAGTCTATTTAATAATGTCTTTTGTAGATATTATGATTACTAATTTCTCATTTGTGTTGGCATTTAGCCAAAACAATTTTGGTATTAATAATTTTACAAGCCAATTAATTGTTGCAAATTATGTTTGGATTTTTACTGCAATTTACTTTGGTTTATACAGTCGTAAGTTTGTGCATAGCCGTCAAAACAGCTTTATTTTAACTATTAAAAGTTTTGCATTATTTGCCATCTTGTTCACTCCGTATATTCTTATTTCTAAAGGAGCCGATAATGCATTAAGTTCAACTCTTTTCTTTTATATCATTATGTTATTTTGCATGATGACAAATAGTTACCTGTATTTCCTATCCGAAATTCTTTTTAAAAAGCATTTTAAAATTGCTCGCTCGGTTGCTGTATTAGGCAATAACGCTGTTGCGTTAAAACTGGCCGATTTTTTTAAAGAGCAAGATAGTCACTTCGCTTTCGAAGGTTTTCTAAATCAAGAAAATGCTTCCTACTTAGACAGTAACGGCTGTGTTTTGCCAACTATAATTAGCCAAATCAAATCAGCATCTACAAGCGGAATACGAGATATATATTTGTCTCTATCGCCAGATAGGATAAATGAGTATAAATTGCTTCAACACGAGGCAGAAAAAGAGTGTCTCCGTTTAAAATTAATTCCCGATATGTCCGAATCCCTTATCAATAACTTAAAATTAAGCTATATGGGCGAGTTTGCTGTTTTAAGCCATCGCGAAGAGCCCTTGGAAGAAATAAGTAATAGGGTTAAAAAAAGGATTTTTGATATTGTTTTTAGCTCACTCGTTATTGTATTTTTATTTTCCTGGTTATATCCAATTATTGGCCTTTTAATTAAACTACAAAGCCCTGGGCCTATTTTGTTTAAACAACTTAGAAGCGGTAAAGACAATAAAAGCTTTGTTTGTTACAAGTTTAGAAGCATGAAAATAAATGCCGGTGAAAGGCAGGCAACAATAAATGATGACCGCATTACAAAAATTGGACGTTTTTTAAGAAAATCAAGTTTAGACGAACTTCCACAGTTTTTAAATGTGCTATTAGGCGACATGAGCGTAGTTGGACCACGGCCCCATATTTTAACCCAAACAAATGAGTATAGCCAAATTATAAATCAATATATGGTTAGGCAATTTTTAAAGTCGGGCATAACTGGTTGGGCGCAAGTTAGCGGGTATAGAGGAGAAACCAAAGAGCCTTCACTAATGCAAAAACGTGTAGAGCATGATATTTGGTATTTAGAAAACTGGTCTATGTCTCTTGATCTTAAAATAGTTTTCATGACTGTTTTCCAAGTGCTTAAAGGCGATAAAAATGTATACTAAGAAAATATTGATAGTTAATTATTAACCTGTAATTCTAATAAAAATGTTAATTGATAAAATAAACCAAGCATGCTTAGGCAATAAACAACCTTCAATTATGGTAATTGGTGATCTGATGATTGACCATTATATACATGGAAAAGCCAGCAGGCTATCACCCGAAGCACCCGTACCCGTAGTTGCTTTTAAATCCGAAGATTTTACATTGGGCGGTGCTGGAAATGTTGTTCAAAATTTAGTTTCGCTTGGTGCTACGGTGGCGGTATCTGGTGCTATTGGCATCGATACTTCAGCAAACCAATTGCTAAATATTTTAAATAGTGAAGGGGTTAATACCGATTTGATTGTTAAAGAATCCGACAGATTGACTACCGTTAAAACAAGAATATTGGTTGATGGACATCAATTGGCTAGGCTCGATAAAGAATGCGCACATAACCTCAGCACTTTTGCGGAAAACAAATTAATAAGCAAATTATCGGCTTTGATACAAGAAGCCGACGTTGTGGTACTATCAGATTATAACAAAGGGTTTTTATCTTCCTATTTAACACGTGAAATCATAAAAGTTGCCAATAGTTTTGGTAAAAAAGTAATCATAGATCCTAAAGGAAGCAATTATCTTAAATATAGTGGGGCTTACATTATAAAGCCTAACAGAAGTGAATTGGCGGTTGCTGCTAAAATTGATAATATTGAGTTGGAAGATGCTGTACACCTTGCCGCAAGTATTATTATTGAACAAACAGATGTTGAAAATTTGGTGGTAACTTTATCTGAAAAAGGGATGATGATTTTTGACAAAGACGGCTCAACTTTGCTACCTGTTAAAGCTACCGAAGTATATGATGTTACCGGTGCCGGAGATACAGTTTTGGCAACAATAGCCTATTTTATAGCATTGGGGCTTAGTGTTATTGATGCTTGCGAAATCGCCAATCATGCTGCTGCCATAGTTATACGCCAAATTGGAAGTGCTACCACAACTTTAGACGAAATTATTTTCGAAATTAAAAACCAAAAGCACCAACTACAACCTTCAAATTAAACATTTATGGTATTACAAGAACTTAACAATCACCTCAAAACCATAACGGATTTGATAGAGTTTACAACGTTTAAAATTGAGCAAAGTTGCCAAATTATACAAAACGTAATTAAAAATAACAACAAAATATACCTTGCTGGCAACGGCGGTAGTGCTGCCGATGCTCAACATATTGCAGCAGAATTAACAGGCAGGTTTGTTAAAGAAAGAAAGCCCTTACCAGGGATGGCATTAACCACAGATACTTCGGCACTAACAGCCATAGCTAACGATTATGGCTATGAATTTGTTTTCTCGAGGCAGTTAGAGGCATTTGCACAACCGGGCGACTTGTTCATAGGTATATCTACCAGCGGCAATAGCCAATCTATAATAAATGCAATAAATGTGGCAAAATTAGCTGGTTGCCAAACCATTGGCCTTACTGGCCGCGGGGGAGGTAAAATGAACGATATATGTGATATTAACATAGTAGTGCCTGCCGAAGTTACAGCCAGAATACAAGAAATGCACATTTTAATTGGGCATATCTTATGCAAAGCGGTTGATGATTTATTCGAGTAAAACCATATATTATTTTCTAGGTATATGAGTTTGGAAACGATAAACTATCTTCAAAACAAAATTCATAATTCAAGTAATTTTGGCCCAACAATAGAAAGCTGGAAACACAACAATCAAAGTGTGGTATTTACCAATGGCGTTTTCGATATATTACATATTGGCCATGTAACTTACTTGGCAAAAGCTCATCAACTTGGCAATAAATTAGTTATAGGTTTAAATTCCGATTCATCTGTAAAGCGTTTAAAAGGCAACGACAGACCGATAAATAACCAACATAATCGAGCCTTAGTACTTGCAGCTTTATTTTTTGTTGATGCCATTGTAATTTTTGAAGAAGATACCCCACAGCAGCTAATAACTTTAATACTGTCAGATGTATTGGTAAAAGGTGCCGATTATGCCATCAACAATATTGTAGGTGCCAAAGAAGTTTTGGCTAATGGTGGGTTTGTAAAAACCATTGAGTTTATTAACGGACATTCCTCAACATCGCTTATCGAAAAAATAAATGCATTTTAATGTTTATTTTTTCAACAAATCATAATGTAATTGATAGTTCAAAATATTTGACTTAAACATAATAACATGAATGAAATTTCGTACAGGTTTAGCCCAAATATATCTTCAAAAAAAGTATGGGTAATCAAAAATACTGACAAACTGCTCTCTGCCATCTTCAAAAAAAATAAGCAAAAAAATATTGATAATCAGTTAATTAATGAAGTAACTATTGTTCAGTTTGCGCATATTGGCGATTTAATATTAATGCTGCCGGCATTAAAAAAACTAAAATCCATTTCTAATTTTAAAATAAACTTAGTAGTTAACAGCCAAAATTTTGCTATCGCGAGTAAATTAACTTTTATTGATTCTGTTACTGTTGCCGATGCGCCCTGGTTTGCAAGGGGTAAAAAAGGAAGTTATGTTAACTTTATAAAACAATTAAAGAAAATAAACACCGATGTTATTTTTGATGTGCGTGGAGATTTGCGTAATAATTTATTTATTAAGTTTTTTACCCAACATAAGTTATTTGCAGGCTACAATGTGGGTGGTGGCGGTGCATTGTTAAATGATGTTTTACCATTTGATTACAACGGTCACAGTACTGATTTAATAAAGCCCTTGTTTGATTATTTGAAATTACCTGATATTCATTTTTCCGTATTTTGGGATGAAGATGATATTCCAAGCTGTGTTGTAAACGATCACGTTTTCCCAGATAAATTTTTGGTAATGCACCTAGGGGCAGGTGCGCAATCTAGGCGATGGTCGGTACAAAATTTTATCGAAACGCTTAAAATTATAAGTAAAGATATACCCGTTTATGTATTGGGCACAAAGCAGGATGCAACAACCGAAGAGGCTGCAGTAATTTCTACAATGCCAAATGTTGTAAATTGTATAGGTACATATTCCATACCTCAATCCATTTATGTGCTAAAAAAATCAAGTTTATTTATGGGGCTCGAATCTGGTTTTTCGCACATAGCGGCTATGCTCAAAAAAAAGTCATTCATTTTATTCAGTGGCACATCCAATATAAATGTTTGGAAACCTTACAGTTTCTATGATGATCAAATTACTTTGCTAAAACGTGTGGTAGCATGCGACATGGTATTTGGCTGCGGTAAGTTTGTTTGTGAAGATAATATATGTTTAAAAAACATTTACCCTTTTGAGGTTAGCAGTCTAATAATGTCGCACCTTAAAAATAGAACTGCTATTCCCATTGAATGAGAGTGCTTAATTTTTAACAGTATACCTTACACCAATTTAATATATGAAAAAACAGCAGAAACCAGTTTTATACTTGTTTTTGCTGCTTAAATCCTTTTTTGTGCAAAAGGCAAATTACAAGTACACAATTTAATATGCTTATATTGGCCAACCTAAAATTATTATTTTATCATCAAAACATATTGGCAAAGCGCACCAGTTGCCCCACCAGATAGGTTTGCACCCAAAGTTACAGGGCCTGCGGTATAATCTTTTTTGTAAAGATTAAAGGCAGCTAATTTTGGGTCGTTAATCTCAAACTTATCGGTTAGTTTAGTAAACCCCTGTAGCCATGCTGGTAGTTTAGTTCCTCTTGGGTCGTATGCAATGTACACAGTTGCCGAACGATTAAGATTAAAAGATATGTAAGAGCTTAAACTACTTGTTTTATCATTATTTGCTGTTTTAATTAATGAAGTGTTAGCCAAATAACTCGGTATTGATTTTATTTGATAAATTCTATCAGCATAATAGGTTGTACCTAAAGCCATTATAGAAGCTTGTGGTTTTGTGGTGGTGTAACCCTGTAAGTTAGAAAACAAAGCTGTACCAACAGGCGAAGTTGGGCTTATTGGTACATACACGCCATTGTTTAAAGCAGCATTTTTCTCAAAAGCATCTGCTACTAGCTTATTATTCCACTGTGTGTACGGAAGAATCCATTTTACTATACCATAATGTTTTTCACCTCCGTTTTTATAAGGTTCGTCAAACAGCTGGTAAACTATAACCGTTTTAACCGTAGGGTTAGCTTTACATTTGGCAATAAAGGTGGTTAAAAATTTGTTTTGATCAGCTTCAAGTGTTGTCAAATCGCGAGGTCTAAAGTTGGCTTCGGTAATCCATATTGGTTTACCAGGAAACAAATTATTTAACGTAAGTGTAATATCGGTAATTTTAAGGAAGGTGTTTTTTATTATAGAAGCTTCCATATCAGAATACCAGTGATAAGCAAGCACATCATATTTTACACCATAACTTTCGCAAAATTTAATAAATCCCCAATGTAGCCAACCGGCCGAGATCATAGTTTGTGCGTCTGGGTCATTTGCGTGTATACCCTCACTCATACCCTTTAAGTAAGCTGCCGTAATACTAAGCTTAATTTGATCGTAATCCGCAGCTATTCGACCGTCTTTCCCCGATAAAATTGTATTTAGGTCTAAATCGTTTCCCAAATCGTAATACTTAAAAACCGCAGCATATTTAAGCGCAAAATTACCTCCAAGTGTTTTACCTTTTTGGTATGCGGCAGCCTCAGAATCACTATAAATCAGCGTTCTAGGTTGCAACATCGGAAGTAAAGTAACCTTGCCTGCAGCGGCGGCATCTAAAAGCGGTTGCAAACGAAGTGGAACCGTACAAGTACCGTCGCTTGTAGAAAATATGTTGATACGGTAAATACCCATACCCATTTTTTTTATCATCTCAATTTGATTGGATGCGGGAACACCAAAGTAAGCGATATCGCCAAGCGGATGACCATTTACGCCTAAAGCAAATGAAGGTAATGAATTTTGTAAAACTGGAACAGAAGTTGTAGACAGTTTTAAAGGAGATGCCAAAGAAGCATCTTCGGGTTGAATTGCCAGTTCTTTTTTACATGAAGCAAATGTAAATACAATGGCACAAACTAGTGCCATTGAAATTTGAGGGAATTTTTTGTTCATTTTGGGGTGTAATTAAGTTTATAGTTGCAGAATTTTACGTAGCCATTAATAAAAAGTTCGTTTTTTTTTAATTTTTTAATTGTAACAAAGTAGATACAATTAACGGAAAATAAAAGAGGATTATTACTAATGGTATAATATTGTATAATTACACACACAGTATGACCATTAATTTGTACACCACCATGCTTGGTTGAGATAAAACAATTGTTAAGTAGAGTAAAAAGATTACTTTGAAATGACGTAATTTAAACAGCTATAAAGAATGAATCAGCTGAATGTGCCTTGGATAATTTTGCCAAATAATAGCAATTCAAATACAATAATAACCTGAGTTCGATTGTTAATTCAAAAATAATGTACTGTTTATTAGGGTTATAAACTATTTTTTGCGTTAACGATCGCAGCGGCCCGCCTGCCGGCCGGCAGGCATCCTTTTTTTACGCCGAATCTCCCCCTTCGGGGCATAGCCGTCAAGCACTTTTTATAACTATTTGGTTTTCAATTAATTAAAAGGCATATTTAATCAGCTCACTTTTTTCAGGAGTAAGCTTGTTTTT
>JAYULE010000051.1:0-16993 GCA_043763845.1 Sphingobacteriales bacterium | reverse complement strand
CAAAATTTAATTTTAAAACCACCTCATTTGTACGTGGCGAAAGCGTTTGTAACGAAGTTTTAACTTTATGCAAAGTGTTTGGCATGCAACTAATTTTTGTTGATAGAGAAACCTACAAAAATAAACCACAATTATATAATCTTCATTTTAAAGATAATACCTCTACATATTATATTGATGAAGGAGGTGCAGGCTTTGAAGCCGAGTTGGGTTGCCGAGAAATTATTACCGAACTTAAAACCAATTACCAACACATTTTTTGTGCTGTAGGTACAGGAACAACACTTGCAGGCATTATAAATGCAGTTGATGAACAACAACTAAATACACTGGTTCACGGCGTTTCGGCTTTAAAAAATGGCGATTTTCTAAAAAACGATATTAATAACTTACTTATAAAACCTACCAATTATAAACTACATACCCAATATGATTTTGGGGGTTACGCAAAAACTACGCCTGTATTAATTGATTTTATTAAAGATTTTTCATCAAAAACGGGCATTTTAATAGATCCCGTTTACACTGCAAAAACCTTGTATTGTATATTAGACTTTGCTGCAAAAAACTACTTTGCAAAAAACCAAAAAATTTTAATGGTGCATACTGGTGGCTTGTTTGGTATATTGGGGATGAAAGAAAAATTTTAGCATTTTACTCTTTTACTTTAAAACTATTGTAAAAATAGCATACAATGCTAATTTTAATTTCATAAATTTTTAACCTGTTAAATCTTAACAACCTAAGTTTGACATTTAAATTTTATATTACATCCTAATTATCATTATAAATACTATATTTTGCGTTAACGATTGTAGCAGCATCCTTTTTTTTCGCCAGATCTCCCCCTTCGGGGGTCGGGGGGATAAATAGATAAAAAAAGATATAGTGTAAAGCGTGTTAAAACGCCCTAATCACATTCAAAACTATATTTATAATTCAAACGAAGTTTTAATTAATCAGCTATCTCATATTTCACACTATCGGTAATACCAGGCCACTCATCTGTTCTAAATGGTGCAGCCGGAAAGCCTTCTTTGTTAAATAGGTTACTTTCGCTGGCATCATCGGCCCAGCTAAAACGTACAGCAATAGGTGTTGGCGTATTTTTCTCAAACAAAATAACTTTATCTCCGTCTATATATGCATTTGCGTATTTAAAAATTTTATCAGCACCAGCAACTTCAAATCCTCTAACATAACCATATTTATCTTTTGTTTGAAGTCCCGAACCTAAATTTGTAAAAGATATTATAGCCTTACTGTCTACTATTTTTATATCAGCAAACACAGGCCCGGTGTAAACATTACCCTTATTGTAAGTTTTATTTAATGCAATTTGTGCTAAACGTAAACCAACATCTTGTTTATTTTTAGGGTGAATATCTTGAGGATCACCAATATCGGTGGTTACGGCCATACCCGTATTGGGTAATTTAAGGGTTAGTGCTTGAGCTTCTCTAAGTTCGGCCCAAGTACTTGATTTGTTGCTGTTTCCGTTGTTTTGGTTAAATGTAGTTAATTGTACAAAATAAAACGGAAAATTGCCTTGTTTCCATCTTGTTCGCCAATCGGTAATCATTAACGGGAATGCTTTTTTGTATTGATTTGCTCGGCCAGCATTAGATTCGCCCTGATACCAAATTGCACCTTTTATTGCATAAGGTATTAATGGGTTTAACATAGCATTAAATGATAAAGTTGGGTAACTATTAGGATCAAAAGTTAACGATGGCACTGAAATAGACTTAATTTTGTACAACCATACGCCAGCTAAAGTTTGCTCGGTATCGCCAATGGTTAATTTCATTTTATTAGCATCGCCATAAAATCCACCACCACCGCCATTATCTTTAACCATTACTACTATTACATTTTTACCAGATTTTAAAATGCCTTCGGCAATTGGGTATTTTCTAGGTTGATTATAGCTTTGTGTTTCGCCAATTTTTATTCCGTTTATGTAAGTTTCGTCCTCATCGTCAATGGTACCTAACTCTAATATTGCCTCTTTCAAGGCATCTTTTTCCGAAACTTCTATGGTTTTTCTAAAACAAATTTCTCCATCAAAATCGTCTAAACCTTGATCTTCCCAAATCATAGGTGCATTCAAATTTGTCCATTTACTGTCATCGTAACTTGGTAGTTGCCATTTATCAATTTCAAGCTTTTTGGTTTCTAATGTTTGTTTAATTGCTTTATATTTTTTGTCAAAATTTTCTTTTTTAATCCTCATTAGCTCATTAACATCTAAACTTGGCATTTTACTTATCATTAGTTTAAATTCATCGCTATTTTCGAAAGCTGCTTTACTTGTCCAAGTTTCAATATGTGTACCGCCCCTACTCGTATTAATTAAACCAATAGGTACATTTAATTCTTGAGTTAACTTACGAGCGAAAAAGTAAGCTACTGCCGAAAAATTTGCAGCCGTTTGTGGCGAACAAACTTCCCATAATCCACCCTCTACATCTAATTGTGGTGTAGAAGCTACAGCCTTTTGCACCTCAAAATGTCTAATATTGGCATAGTTTGCATTAGCAATTTCTTGTTTATAGTTGTTTATAAACCCCCACGCACCAATTTTCATATCCATATTACTTTGTCCACTACAAATCCAAACATCACCAAATAAAACATTAGTTATGGTAATGGTATTTTTTGCTTTAACGGTTAATGTAAAAGGGCCGCCCGCTTGTTCGGCGGCTAAATCAATTCGCCATTTTCCATCTTTAGCGGCTTTTATGCTTTTTACTTGGTTATGTATGCTTACGGTAATTTTTTCGTTTTTGGCTGCCCATCCCCAAATAGGTAAAACTTGGTTACGCTGTAGCACCATATTGTTACTAAAAAACCTGGGCAATTGCACATTTGCATTTGCTTTAAACACCAAAAAAAGTGAAACAGCAAGTAATATTTTTCTCATCTTTATTTTTACTTTAAAAAATAAAAGTATACCTTTTAATTTGTTTTGTACAATTTGAGATAGAATAATTTCTTAAGTAATTATAAAATTACAAAGTTTGTATTTGCAAAAAACATTTTATTACCAAATGATGCCAATAAAAAGTAATTTTGTAGCTTTTAATTGAAAATGATTCAACACTTAAAACATCCTATTTTTAAAATCATAAGTGAAGTTGCGCAGCAAAATCAAGTGAATGTATTTGTAATTGGAGGGTTTGTAAGAGATATTTTTTTAAACCGCCCATCAAAAGATATTGATATTTTAGTGTTAGGCAACGGCCCCGATTTTGCCGAAAAAGTTGGCTTACAACTTAAAACTAATGTAACCGTTTTTAAAAATTTTGGCACAGCAATGTTAAAATTTAATGATTTAGAGGTGGAATTTGTAGGTGCCAGAAAAGAATCGTACCGGGTAGATTCCAGAAAACCTATTGTAGAAGATGGCACTTTAAACGACGACCAAAACCGCCGAGATTTTACCATTAATGCAATGGCTATTAGCTTATGTGAAGATAATTTTGGGCAATTAATAGACCCATTTGGTGGGATAAAAGATTTAGAAAACAAACTGATTAAAACACCGCTTGCTGCCCAAATAACTTTTAGCGACGACCCTTTGCGTATGATGCGAGCCATACGATTTGCAACTCAACTAAATTTTACTATTGATGATGAGGCTATTATAGCCATAAAAAACAATAAGGAGCGAATTAAAATAGTATCGAAAGAGCGCATTACCGATGAGTTGAATAAAATTATATTATCTCCAAAACCATCTATTGGGTTTAAATATTTGTTTGATACTGGTTTGTTGCATTTAATTTTTCCGCTTATGGCGGGATTGTATGGTGTTAGTGTAATAAACGGAAAATCGCATAAAGACAACTTTTACCATACCTTAGAAGTTTTAGATAATATTTGCACTACAACCGAGGACCTGTGGCTACGCTGGGCAGCAATTTTACACGATATAGCAAAACCTGCAACCAAACGGTTTGAAACTGGCCATGGCTTTACCTTTCACGGCCACGAGGATAAAGGTGCCCGTATGGTACCCAAAATATTTGATGCCTTAAAACTCCCACTAAACGAAAAAATGCGCTTTGTACAAAAACTTGTTCAGTTGCACCTACGCCCCATTGTTTTGGCACAAGAAATTGTTACCGACTCGGCCGTTCGTCGCTTACTTTTTGAAGCTGGGGATGATATTGAAGCTTTAATGAAACTTTGCCAAGCCGATATTACCACCAAAAACGAATATAGAATAAAAAAATATAGAAATAATTTTGAGCTGGTAAAACAAAAATTAAAAGATGTTGAAGAGCGAGACCAAATTAGAAACTGGCAGCCACCAATTACAGGCGAAGATATTATGCAAACCTTTAACATTAAAGCTGGTAAGGAAGTAGGTATTATAAAAAACCAAATTCGTGAAGCTATTTTAGAGGGGGAAATAACCAATAAGCGAGCGGATGCATTTGCATATATGTTAAAAAAAGGGGAAGAAATTGGTCTAATTTCTGTGATAGTTTAAAAAAGGTTTTAGTTTTTGTAAATAATAAATATTTTTGCACAATGGCAGTTTATAGATTTAGAGTTTCGTTTGAAGATTTTGATGGAGTGATTAGGGAAATTGATATAAAATCAGTTCAAACTTTTAAAGATTTGCATTTTGCAATTCACCAAGCTACGGGTTATACACCCGAAAAACCATCATCGTTTTATGTAAGTAACGACCAATGGATTAAAAACGAGGAAATTGCCTATTTACCTACCGCTAAAAAAAGCTTAGATAAAATTACGTTAATGGAAGAGGCAAAATTAAGTCGCTTTATTGACGACCCTCACCAAAAATTTTACTATATCTACAATTTCGAAAAACCGTTTGAGTTTCATGTGGAATTAATTAAAATTTTAGAGAATAACCAAAATGCTGTTTACCCTAGCTTGTTTAAAAGCGTTGGCGAAGCACCACGCATAACCCCTATTTTTGTTGACCCAGAGGACGTTGGCATTGAAGATGACGTATTAGATTTATTTGATGATGACGACGCGACTATTGCCGATGATGAAGTGCTAAGCGAATTAAAAGGTGTTGAAGGCGAGCCA
The DNA here is from genome assembly GCA_043763845.1 of Sphingobacteriales bacterium. GTDB lineage: Bacteria > Bacteroidota > Bacteroidia > Sphingobacteriales > Sphingobacteriaceae > Pseudopedobacter. The sequence continues at coordinate 11,917 of JAYULE010000051.1, read as the reverse complement.
GAAGAAGAGGAAACCGAAGAAAATGAGTTTGGTGATGAGTTTTCGGATAATGAGGGGTTTGACGAAGAGGATTTTAAAGAAGTATAAAAGTGGCTGCCCCAATGTTATCATACAGCATAAATTTACAAAATTTTGGATTTTTATAAGCCAATTTTAATTAAATTTGAGTAGTGAAAAAAGAGAAAAAAAATCACTTAGATTTCATAGTTGATAAGTTAACTAACTCGATAGAAAATACCGTATCGGGAGATAGTTTTCAAACAGAAATTTCGACTTTTACAACAAAAGATTTAAAACAAACTGTTAAGAAAAGTGGCTGGCAATTTAATTGGAAACAGGAACTTGCAAATAACAACAGAGAAGTTTACAAATTAACAATTGTAAACAACCCGCACATTATTCAAGGATTAATTAGTTTTACAATAAAATTTGACCATATTTATATGAACTTGATTGAAAGTGCCCCTTTCAATCTTGGGAGAAACAAAATTTATGACGGTGTTGCAGGCAATTTGGTTGCATTTGCTTGCAAAGTTTCATTTCAACGTGGGTTTAACGGTTTCTTATCTTTCACGGCTAAAACAAAATTAATTGAACATTACGAGAGGACTTTAGGTGCTTATCATTTTGGAAATAATTTAATGATATTGGAAACAAAAGCTTCATTAATATTAGTAGAAAAATATTTTAAACACACATAATTATGGGACACATTAAAGAACCAAAAGGTGTAGATTTTATCATTGAAAGCAGACCTTTAACGATTGCCGAGGAACTTGCTATAAGTAACCACATAAAGAATTACAAGCTAAAAAATAGCAAACCTGTAGCCAAACCAAAGCACCCAATTAGAAAAGGGAATAAACAACTTGTATAGCTGTACATTGCTTTACAAAAAAAGAATACCTTAAGTAGATTTGAACTTAAAACCTCCGTTATGTCGGCTTTACAATTTACTCCTCTGTTAAAAATAGCTAAATAAGGCTTAAAGGGAAACTAAAATTAAAAAGTAAAAGGGACATTTATACCCAATAAAATAGCCCCTTAAAATACCTAATAATATTTATTCAAACTTAATGAAACCCAAAACCTTAATTTGCATAGTTGGCCCAACAGCCATTGGTAAAACAGCATTGGGTATAAAATTAGCACAACATTATAGTACCGAAATTATATCAGCCGATTCTCGGCAATTTTACCGCGAAATTAGCATTGGTACTGCAAAACCAAACAACTTAGAGTTAGCAAGCGTAAAACATCATTTTATAAACTCCCATTCGGTAAGCGATGTTGTAAGTGTAGGCTCTTTTGAAAAAGAAGCCTTAAAAGTTATTGATACGCTTTTTAAAACCAACCAAACCGTGGTTATGGTAGGTGGCTCGGGCTTATACATAAAAGCTGTATTAGAAGGATTTGATGAATTACCCACCGTTAACCCCGAAATAAGAACTCAACTAAACAAAGAGTTGCAAGATTTTGGTATTATTGAACTACAAAAGCAACTTGCAAAAGCCGACCCTATTTATTACACCCAAATAGATACGCAAAACCCACAACGCATCATTAGAGCTTTAGAAGTTATACGAGGTACAAGTAAACCCTTTTCATCCTACCTATCGAATAAAAAAAATAAAAGAGATTTTAAAGTAATAAAAATTGGCTTAAATACATCAAGAGAAATATTATACCAACAAATTAACCACAGGGTTGATATTATGATGCAAAACGGATTGTTAGATGAAGTAAAAACAATACAGGCATATCAACATTTAAACGCATTAAATACAGTAGGTTACAGCGAGTTGTTTGATTATTTAGATGGTAAAATCACACTGGAAAATGCAGTTGAGCTTATTAAACAAAATACTCGCCGTTTCGCCAAAAGGCAATTAACGTGGTTTAGGCGAGATGAAGAGGTTAAGTGGTTTAAGCCTGAAGAAGAGGATAAGGTATTGGGTTTTGTTGAAGGTGTGGTGGGGGTGTAATGTTATTTCAAAAAATCAAAAAATACGGCTATAATAAGCGTTTATATTATTATAAATACCAAATAAAAAATTTTAAATAAAAATACCGAAGTCCTTTTAAAAGCTTCGGTATTTTTTTAATATTTATTTTTAATATTTAAAACTTAGCACCGCTTGAAGCAGCTGAACCAGTTTTTAAAAGAAAACTAGGTGCAGTTAAATTAAATGGATTTGATAAAAGCGTTTGTGAACTTGCTTCTGTCAATATTTCGTTACCGTTTGCGGTTAAAAGTGTTTTAAGTATGTTAACATCTGTAAAAGAAGGACCAGATGTGGTATTACCAGATACAATTACATCTTTGCCAGAAACGTAAGACTGGTAAAAGTTATTAGTTATCATAGATGTTTTATCGCTTAAAGCATCACCAGTTTCTTTATCTCTAATATCAATACCAAATTTAAATCCAATAACTATTGAATTACCTAGAATCATTTTAGTTCCCTTTCTCCAAAGGTTACCGTTTTCATGTTTGGCATCTACATTCGCTAGCGCAGCTGAACTTTCTACAGGACCAACAAGTGTCATATTAGATATAATTGGTTGGGTACGAGGGCTCGAGTTAAAAACTTTATCAGAGTTGTCAGATTCGATACCATTTGATTGACCAGCCTGATCTGCAAGCTTAGGGTCTCTTTGGGCAACGCAAAATTGTAATTTACCTACAAAACCGTTATCAAAATCGAAAACATCGTCTGTTGTAGCAGTTGCAATTAAATGTTTAGCATTAACTGTACCACCAAACCATTCAAATGCATCATCTCCAGAATAAGAAATTTGAATATAGTCTAACGTGGTACCCGTACCAACTGAACCTAATGTTAAACCATTAATTTCGTTATTAGGTTGAAACGCAACACCGGGAAACTCTAGACGTACGTATTTAAGTATACCCGAATTATCGGCAGCATCAGTACCACCATGTTCCCCTGTACCAACTGGATCTGATGCAACATTTACACCACCTTCAATAGTACCAAGACCACCAGGGATGTTGTTTTGTGCTTTACCCAAAAGTATAATACCACCCCAATCGCCAGCAGCTCTAGAACCAATAGGTAGGTTAGAAGTAAAAACAATTGGTTTTGTCACAGTGCCTTCGGCAACTAATTTCCCTCCTTTGGTTACAATTAAAGTAGCTTTTGTAGCTTTATCGCCTCTTATAATAGTTCCTGCGGGTATGGTTAGAGTAGCACCTGCTTTAACATAGACAAAACCTGACAATAAATATACTTTATTAGCATCTAAAGTAGTGTTGGCAGTAATATTGCCAGAAAGTGTTTCTGTTGTTACTGGATAAACTTCGTTTTTAGGATCAAATTTAGCCCAACCACTTGTCCAATCAGTTGCACCAAATGCGCCACGGTAAGCAACTTTATCAAAAAATGAGTTTGATAATGTTTCAGTTGTGTTAGGTACTTCAATTGGAGCATCTTCTTGTGCTTTCTTTTTACAAGCAGTAATAGCGGTAATCCCAATTAAGGAAGCAATTAAGAATTTAGATTTCAAATTTTTCATTTCGTTATTTATTAGTTTATAATTGTATTTATGATAATATGTGATAATAATTAATTTTTTAAGTGAAATTGTAATTTAATTTTAATTAATTTATTTTATAAGCAATTGAAATTGATATATTAGAACCAAATCGATCGGCTATATTTAAATAATCTTTGCCTTCATCGTAAACACCATTATCATTTATGTCTTGATAATAAATTCCTTGATTATTTAATATATCACTGTAATTGATTTTAAATTCTAATTTCGATTTTACCATTTTTTGTGAATATTGAAAATCCAAAACATTTCTAGGGTTTTCATAAATGTCTTTGTCTTCAACATTACCAACTGCCCATATTCGCCGACCTATTCTATTATAAAGCAAACTAAAACCAGATGTATTAGCATTTGAAGAATTATATTGTAATCCGCCATTTATTAAATAAGGAGATTGCCCTTGTAGAGGTCTTACTCCTTCCTTGTTTATTAATTTTGAAACAATAACTTCTGATTGTATAAATGAAGCATTAGCACTAAAAGAAAGATTTTTAAATTTATCGCTGATAAAGGCTAAAGATTTTCTTATTTCTGCTTCAATACCATAAAGGGTTGCTGATTTTGCATTGTTATATCCAATAGTTCGGCCAGAGGTCCCTAATTGCAAAGCTTGTTCAATTGGGAGGTCAAAAGTTTTAAAAAAAGCTGACACAGCAAATGTTTCGCCACTATTTGGGTAAGTAGCAAAACCTAAATCGGCATTTAATGTATTTGATTGTTTTAATTTTGGATTTCCTTGTATAGATACATTTTTATTAAAATCATAAAAAGCAAAAGGAGCAATTTCTCTAAATTCAGGCCTACCAACAGTTTTAGATCCCGATAAACGGATGCTAGATTTTTCATTAAGATTATATATTAAATTAACCGACGGTAAAATATTAATATTAGTGGTATCTACTACTATAGGAGTAAATGCGTTATCGGCACTGTTTAATTTTTGGTTATATGATTCTATCCTTGCACCTGCACCAACTCTTAATTGGGTCGTTAAAAAACCATCAAACATTAGATATCCCGCATTTAATGCGGATTTTGCTTTATAAGTATCTGCACCATTCGTAATTTCATCTAATACAAAACCCCTTGATCGAATATTTTCGGGAGCAAATATTTTATCTTGAGATAAAGCTAATTCATTAAAAGCGTCAAATCCAACATCTCTAATAAAACCTATCACTCTAGCATTAAAATCTCTTGTTCTAAACTGGCTAAAATAACCAAATTTCACTTTGTTATTCTCTTTAAACCATTTAACGGGTACAATAGTATTTAAAATGGCTCCATAAGAATTTTCGTTTAGTTTAGATGAAAAATTACCAGCCAACCTTGGATCAGATGATCCTTGAGGCATCGATGCTACACCTTGTGCGTATTCCATACGTTTAAATCCTGGTTCTTTTCTATTGGTATTAGCGTAGTTTAAATTCCAGTCTATTTTTATCTTGCTACTTTGCGATAATAAATGATCACCCCTTAATTGGTTGGATATTAGTGAACGTTGTAAAAGATAATCGGCAGTACGTAAAAAGTCTTGTCCACTTTCATCAATACCTTGCCTGTTAGTAAACTGACTTTCCAATACCCTGTTGTATAGATTTTTAAAGGATATTTTACTATTGCCCCAACCGTAAGTAAAATTTGCCAATCCTCCAATGTTAGTGTTATAATTATAAGCATTATCACTAAATTTATCCCCTACGTTTTGTCCTGCATACGCAATTTGGTCTGTTTGCTTTAATCGTTCATCATATCTGTAAGATAAAGAAAGTATTGTTCCAAATTTATTATCGTTTTTAAAAACTTTGTTATTACCATAATTCATTTGAAAAATTGGCCCTAGTTTAGAAGTTACATTATTATAGCCCCAATTATTTTTGAATGCTTTTGATAGTTCGAAAGCTTGGGGTGAACCAGATGCTCGCATCGCTAAATACTCATTTTTTGTAGGAAAATTCGAAGGTATTTCTCTTCCTTTATCATAAAAACCAAATACTTCGTTTCCGTTTTTTTGTGCCGATTGAAAATCTTTAAATGCCGATTGTGTATTTAATGAAGTTCCCAATGAAAAGTTAAGAAATTTTGAATCGGGAAAATCTTTAGTGGTAACTTGTACTACACCACCCGAAAAGTCGCCAGGGATATCTGCAGATGCGGTTTTATTAACCACAATTGCATCAATCAAATTGGACGGTAAAATATCAAACGAGAAAGCCTTTTTATCTACTTCTGTATTTGGCAACATTGCATTGTTTAGCATTGCCGAATTGTACCTATCTGATAAGCCACGAACAATAATGAATTTATTGTCTTGAATAGAAGCTCCACTTATTCTTTTCAAAACCTCTGAGGTATTTCTATCTGGCGAACGTCTAATAATATCAGCAGAAATACCACTCGAAATACTAATGTTATTTTTCTGCTGCGCATATAAAGCTCCAACTGTTTCTTTTTTAAAACTAGCCGTTACAACAACTTCCTTTAAACTTTGGCTGGTTGTTTCTGGAATTACTACATCTAAATTGGTAACTTTCCCTTCAGATACTACTACCCCAGTAATGCTTTTAGTTTGATAGCCTAAATATCTAAACGTAAGGCTGTAAATTCCCACTGGTAACGCTAAACTATAACGGCCTTCAATATCAGTGGATGCTCCTTTGATTGTGCCTTCTACGCCTACTGTTAAACCAATTAAGGTTTCTCCTGTGGCTTTATCGGTAACTTTACCAACTATTTTACCAGTTTGGGCATTTGCATTTATACCAATTGCACCTAGTAAAAAAATAACACTAAATAAGATTTTAAAATACTTTTGCTTCACAATTATTTAATAATTTGTACAAAAGTATTATCCAAATGTTACCAATAAGTTAAATTAAAATTATGTAACGGTAATGCTAATGTTAATTTAATAAAAACAGATAAATATATCTACATAACAATCAATAATTTACAAAATAAAAATACTATAATAATTTCTCTAAAAGCAAAAATGGTAAACCAAATTAATTAATATTTAGTTTACCATTTGTTATTATTAAAAAATTCTACTTAGCGTACGCTACAGAGCGGGTTTCGCGTATTACGGTTACTTTAATTTGTCCTGGGTAGGTCATTTCGGTTTGTATACGGTTTGATATATCAGCAGCCAAAATTTCGGATTGTGCATCAGTAATTTTTTCGCTTTCAACCACTACACGTAACTCCCGGCCTGCTTGTATAGCAAAAGTTTTCTCAACCCCAGGGTACGATAATGCTAAACTCTCCAATTCTTTTAAGCGTTTAATATAGCTTTCAACTATTTCTCGCCTTGCTCCTGGTCTTGCACCCGAAATGGCATCACAAGCTTGTATAATAGGCGAAATCATAGATGTCATTTCTATTTCATCGTGGTGGGCACCTATAGCGTTACAAATTTCTGGGTGTTCTTTGTATTTTTCGGCAAGTTGCATTCCTAAAATTGCATGTGGCAATTCGGGGTTATCATCTGGCACTTTTCCAATATCGTGTAATAAACCCGCTCTTTTAGCCATTTTGGCATTTAAACCCAATTCGCTTGCCATGGTTGCACAAAAATTAGCCACTTCGCGTGAGTGTTGCAAAAGGTTTTGTCCGTACGATGAACGGTAACGCATACGGCCAACCATTCTAATTAACTCGGGGTGTAAACCATGAATACCTAAATCTATAACTGTACGTTCGCCAATTTCTACTATCTCTTCTTCAATTTGCTTTTGAGTTTTAGCAACTACTTCTTCAATTCGGGCTGGGTGTATGCGGCCATCGGTCACTAAACGGTGTAAAGCTAGGCGAGCAATTTCCCTACGAACAGGATCAAAGCCTGATAAAATAATAGCTTCCGGTGTATCGTCTACAATAATTTCGATACCAGTAGCGGCTTCTAATGCTCTAATATTTCTACCTTCTCGGCCAATAATTCTTCCTTTAATCTCATCGTTATCAATATTAAAAATAGAAACCGTGTTTTCAATAGCCGACTCGGTTGCAGTACGTTGTATGGTTTGTATAACTACCTTTTTAGCTTCTTTTGCGGCGGTAAGTTTAGCTTCATCCACAATATCTTTAATTTGTGCCATAGCAGTACTACGGGCTTCTTCTTTTAAATTGGCTACCATTTGGCTTTTGGCTTCTTCGGCGGTAAGGCCAGCAATTGCTTCGAGTTGAGTAATGTGTTGGTTTTTTAAAACGTCAACTTCTTGTTGCTTTTTAACTACAATTTCGGTTTGTTTCTCAAAATGGGTTTTTTGAGTATCCAATTCTGTTTCTTTACGGTTTTGATTTTCTAACTTTTGGTTTAACGATTGTTCTTTTTGCTTTAACGTGTTTTCTCGTTGACTAATACCAATATTTTTTTGGTTAACCTCTTGTTCATATTCTGATTTTAGTTGTAAAAATTTTTCTTTCGCTTCCAACAACCTGTTCTTTTTTAAAAGTTCGGCATTGTTTTCGGCGTCTTTTAAAATAGTTTTCGCTTTACTTTCGGCGGCAACTTCTTGTTTTTTAAAAAGGTTACGCAATAGGTAACGCCCCGCCCCAATTCCTCCGGCAAAAGCAATAACCACATAAATAATTATTTCCATAATTTTAATTCAAATAATAAAAAGATAAATTATAAGATAGCTACATAGCGATTGCCAAAGCCAAGTAAAACAAAGTTTAAAAGCCCTAAAGGCGTTATTAAAACTTTTTTGAAACAAAAAAACTTAAATTTGTTAAATCACAAATTCCTGTATAATAGCGTATTACAACCTATTTTCCAAAAAAATTATCTAGCAAAGTATCCAATTGGTAAACTTGGTCGGCAATGTCAGTATCGGTAGTACTAACTTTTTTTTCGGCTTTTATGGTACTTGTTGCATAATGCAACACACACATAGAAAGCAAATCTTGCTTATCTTTTACCGCATAATTGTCTTGAAACTCTTTTATACGGTCGTTTATCATTTTGGCTGCTCGCCTCACAATTTCCTCTTCTTCAGTATTTATTTTTAACGGATAAATACGGTCGGCAATATTTATTTTTATAGAGATTTCTCCCATCAGAGTGTTTTATTTCACTTATTACTTTTTTAGCAATACTATGCACTTATCAATTTCTCGCACAAAATCGTTAATTTTTTGCTTCATATCAAGTGTTTTTTCATTTGTGCCTTCAAAACTTTTTGCAAGCTGCAAAATTCGCAGCTTTTCATCCACCTCTTTGCACTTATTTTCACTGGTTTGCAGTGCATTTTTTACGTTTTTATTTTCTAAACTTAATAAGTCGTTATGCTCTTGTAATGCTTGCGCAACCTCTACCAACTTTTGGGTTCGTTCTAAAACGGAGTTTAATTTTTGAGAGATTTGGGACATGGCTTTAGTCGTAAGTTAAAATAGTCGTAAGTCATTTGTTTGGTGTGTTATAGTCGTAAGTCATTTGTATGGTGTAGATAGTCTTTTTTTTAGTCGTAAGTTATTTATTTGGGGTAGATAGTCTTTTTTTAGTCGTAAGTCATTTTTTTAGTCGTAAGTGATTTGTTTGCTGTGTTATAGTCGTAAGTCATTTGTTTGGTTTAGATAGTTTTTTGTTTAACGAAGGTAAGGACTATTTTGACTTACGACTAATTGACTTACGACTAATTAACTATTTTGACTTACGACTATTTTTACTAATTTGACTTACGACTATCTTGACTACCTTCATTTTACCGACAACGCTTTTATCAACCCTCTTATAATTTTGCCAATTTCGTTTGTTTTATCAATAATCGGTTTGGTTTGATCGCTATTTAAATAATTCAATCTTTCGGTTAAATACAACATTGATTTTACTTCACTGCATGATGATAATGCAATGTATAAAAATCTAACGAATTCTTTATCACTCATTCTATCAAAACCTTCTGCAATATTATTCGATACCGAAACAGAAGCCCTTTGTATTTGGTCTTTAAAGCCAAAATCTCGAGAATCTTTAAAAATAAAATATATTTCAACTGCTAAATCTTGTGCCTTTTGCCAAGCAATAATATCTTCGAATTTGTTTATAATCATGGTATATAGTCGTAAGTCATTTGTTTGGCGTGTTATAGTCGTAAGTCATTTGTTTGGTGTAGATAGTCTTTTTTTAGTCGTAAGTATTCTTTAGTCGTAAGTCATTTTTTTGCGTTCTATAGTCGTAAGTGATTTGTTTGGTACAGATAGTCTTTTTCCCGTCGTAAGTCATTTGTATGGTATACATAGTTTTTTGTTTAACGATAGTAAAGACTATTTTGACTTACGACTATTTTGACTTACGACTAATTGACTATTTTGACTTACGACTAATTGACTATTTTGACTTAGGACTAATTGACTTACGACTAATTGACTTACGACTAATTGACTATTTTGACTAACTCCGCACCTCAGCCTTTGCTTCTTTTTCTAAATTGAAGACTAGTTTTTGCATTACGCTATCAATTTGTTTATCGGTTAGGGTTTTTTCGTCGTCTTGTAAAATAAAGCTTAAAGCGTACGATTTTTTTCCTTCCGGGAGTTTATCGCCCATATAAACATCAAAAACGTTTACGGTTTTTAAAAGGCTTTTTTCGGTTTTAGAGGCTATTTTGTGCAACTGTGCAAAAGTAATTTCTGTATCTATTAGTAATGACAAATCTCGCCTTACGGCCGGAAATTTAGAAATATCTTGGAAAGTTATTTTATTGTTTTTTACCGTTTTTAAAACTAAATCCCAATTAAAATTAGCGTAAAAAACAGGTTTATCAATACCAAAACTTTTTAAAATGGATTTTGCTACTGCTCCAAACTCAACTAAAACCTTATCTCCTTTTTTGTATTGCAAGCTATAAGCAAAATGTGGGTTTGCACCATCATCAGTAATTAAGTTATTGATACCTAAACGAGATAAAACACCATCAACCCAGTTTTTGGTGTTAAAAAACGAAACCTCGGTTTGTTTTTGCTGCCAGTTTTCGGCCTGTAAATTGCCTGTAATAAAAAGTGAAAGGTGGTTTATTTCTTTAAATTTTTCATCAATTAAATGGTAGGTTTTACCAAACTCGTACAATTTTAAATCGCTAGCTTTACGATTTTGATTATAGCTAATGGCCTCTAAACCATTATACAACAAAGTTTGTCGCATTACATCTAAATCCGAGCTTAATGGATTTAGTATCTTAATGGTTTCATTTTGGTTATTTGGGTACGATGATTTTGTAAGCGAATTGCTTAACATCTCAAAAAAACCATTAGCACTTAAACTATCGGCAATGTGGTTTTGTAAAGTATCTTTATCGGGCTTGCTAATGTTGTTTAACGATGCGTTTATTTTAGACGGAATTTCAATATTATCGTAACCATAAATTCTTAAAATCTCTTCAATAACATCTACATCTCGAGTAACATCTACACGGTAAGTAGGAATTTTTAATTGTAGTTTTTGGCTATCCTCGGCAACAATATCTATTGCTAAACTTTGTATAATGGCCTTTATTTCCGTTTCCGGGATATTTTTACCTATCAGTTGTTGTACATGAGCATAGCTAAGCTCCACATCAAAAGCGGGAATTGGGTTTGGGTAGTTATCAAAAATGTTCGACGATATAGTTCCGCCAGCCAGTTCCTGAATTAATAAAGCTGCTCGTTTAAGGGCGTAAACTGTAATCTCGGGGTCGGTACCACGCTCAAACCTAAAAGAAGCATCGGTTTTTAAATTATGTAGTTTAGATGTTTTACGTACCGATACCGCATTAAAATTCGCACTCTCTAAAAATATAGATGTAGTTTTTTGGCTTACGCCCGATTGTAAACCGCCATAAACACCGGCAATACACAATGGTTTTTCGGCATCGCAAATCATTAAATCGTTGGAAGATAGTTTACGCTCTACGCCATCTAAAGTGGTAAATAAAGTACCTTCGGCACATTTTTTTACCACAATTTTATGACCGGCAATTTCATCGGCATCAAAAGCGTGTAAAGGCTGACCTAAATCGTGTAAAACGTAATTTGTAACATCTACCACATTATTTATGGCTTTAATACCTATTACAGCAAGTTTTTCGCTAAGCCATTTAGGCGATGGCGCTACCGTAATGCCCGATATAGTTAAGCCCGAGTAGCGTGGTGCGGCTATTTCATCTTCAACCAAAACCTCTATTAATAGATTTTGATTGTCAATTTTAAAAGCATCAACATTGGGTTTGGTAATGTTGGTTTTTAAATATGCTGCTAAATCTCGGGCAACGCCCAAGTGCGATGTAGCATCTGCTCGGTTGGGAGTAAGCCCAATTTCAAACAAATAATCATCATTTAATTTAAAATAATCTTTAGC
>JAYULE010000050.1:0-17460 GCA_043763845.1 Sphingobacteriales bacterium | reverse complement strand
GCTTTTGCTGGCTTTGCCCAACAATACGAAGCCAACTGGCAATCATTAGATAAACGACCAATACCTACATGGTTTACCGATGCCAAATTTGGTATTTTTGTACACTGGGGAGTTTACTCGGTGCCTGCTTGGGCACCAGCCAACGAAGATATTGGTGTTTATGCAAAATATGCCGAATGGTATTGGATGCGTATTAACGGTGGTAAAGACCCTAACGAACAAAAAACAGATGTAAATAAACTGTTTGTTGATTACCACAATAAAAAATATGGTAAAGATTTTAAGTACCAAGATTTTGCATCTGATTTTAAAGCTAAAGAATTTGAACCATACCAATGGGCCGATGTTTTTAAAGATGCTGGCGCAAAATATGTTATCCTAACATCTAAACACCACGAAGGTTTTACCCTTTGGCCAAGTATCCAAAGTTGGAACTGGAACAGTGTTGATGTTGGCCCACACCGCGATATTTGTGGCGAATTAACTACTGCTGTAAAAGCCAAAGGCTTACACATGGGTATGTATTACTCGCTTTACGAATGGTTTAACCCACTTTACCACTCCGATTCGGTAAAATACGTTGCCGAGCACATGCTACCACAATTGAAAGATTTAGTTACCCGCTACGAACCCGAAATTATTTACCCCGATGGCGAGTGGGATCACCACAGTAAATTATGGCAAAGCGAAAACTTTTTAGCTTGGTTATACAACGATAGTAAAGTTAAAAACACGGTAGTAGTAAATGATAGATGGGGAAAAGATACCCGCACTAAACACGGTGGTTATTACAGCTCGGAGTATGGAATGGTTGAAGGTGGCGCAACAGTTGGCGATATGGCCGCCCACCCTTGGGAAGAAATACGTGGTGTAGGTACATCATTTGGGTATAACCATGTAGAAAATTTAAATAATTATTCATCGTCTCAAGATCTTATTCACCTACTAATTAATGTAGTTGCACACGGTGGTAATTTATGTTTAAATGTTGGCCCAACTGCCGATGGCCGCATACCCGTAATTATGCAACAACGCCTACACGATATTGGTACTTGGTTAAAAACCAATGGCGATGCTATTTATGGCACCAAACTTTGGGCTGGCCGTGGTAATACTGCCGAAGGCCAAAAACGTTTTTATACCGTTAAAAATAATACATTAAATATTATTAATACCGAGTGGGTTGATAAAAAGTTTACCGTATCGGGCTTAAAAAAAGCAGGCAAGGTTAGTTTAATAGGTTCAAATGTTGAAGTTAAATCTTCGTTTGCTGGCGGAAAATTAACCATTACCCCACCGGCAATTAATCCTGCTAACAACCCAACAAATTATGCGTGGGTTTACCAAGTTGCAGGTTTCGAATAATTTTTAATTAACGTAGAGACAAGTCATGCCTTATCTCTTTTTATTTTAATTTAAACAAGGCATACGCTTTCATTTTAATTTAAAATAAACTTCATACCTTTTAAAATTAAGGTAGGCTTGTTTAAAACTATCAAAAACAAATTCATTTACGTTAAAAAACTAAAGTTTGCACCGCCAATAAAAAAACACCACAAATGTCCATTACGCCATACTGTACAACAAACTATATTAAAAATCAATAACATTATTAAAGCCTAAAGTTTCGGAGGAGATAATTTTAAAAACTGCACACTAAATGCGCTCTGCATGCCTTTCTATTGACATTAAAAACCCTAAACCAAGGTAAAATACTATTCTTATATAGGGTTTAAATTATGCGCTTAGCTAGCTGTAAAAGCGTTAGGCTTTGCGTAAACCTTTGCGTTCTTTGCGGTAAAACCTAACAGCATTGTTTCTTATTTTTACCGCAAAGCACACAAAGAAAAAAACGCAAAGGACACAAAGTTGGGCGCACAAATCAATGTTTATAAAAAAAATGCTCCGAAACTTTAGATAAAACTAATTCTTTACAAACAAACTAAACCAAAAAATTTATGTTCATAAATAATATTACTTAATTTAATTCCAAAAAATTATGTTTAAAAAATTCACTTTCATCGAATTTACCATACTCACGCTTACTATTTTTGTAATATTTTTATCCGAGTATTATTTTGTTGTGCTAAAAGATCATGATAGAGCCATATTTATTGGTTTGTGGCCGCCCACCATGATTGCGTTATTGATTTACCTAAATCAGAAAAAAGACCAATAATATGGAATATTTAGATTTATTAGTACTTACTGCAATAGTATCTGTTTTATATATAGGTTTTGCTTTTTCATTGGTAAAAGCAACAGGTAAAACAGATGCAAAAAAGAAAATTTAGAATTTATGGAATTTGCGTTTCAAGTTTTTAAAATATTGATATGAAATCACGCATAAATTTCGATTTTTTTTACCAAAAACTTCTTTCAGATAAAATGAAAAGAAAAAGTGAACAAGTGATTTTGATTATTGCTATTGCAAGTTTCATTATTCAATTATTGCTAATTTACCTGATGGATTTCGGGTATATTTTCCTAAATACACCACCCGATTTATTAAAAAACCCTATTGCAGCCATTTATACGCCATTTTCGTTTATATTGGTTTATGAGGTTTACTTATTAATATATTATCTACCAAAATCTATCACTACTTATATTAGCAAGCAATACGAAATTATTACCCTTATTATTATACGTAGGTTGTTTAAAGATCTTTCTTCACTTTCGCTTTCAACAGATTGGTTTAATATAAAATATGATTTACAGTTTACTTACGATTTGGTAGCATCTGTGCTGCTGTTTTTTCTTATATATCTGTTTTATATTCAAAGCAAAAAAAGATATAAAACCAATTTAAAAAAAGAAAATGAAAGTTTAAACAGATTTATTAAAATTAAAAAAATACTAGCAGCATCATTAGTGCCAATACTCTTATTTGTAGCCATATATTCGTTTATAAATTGGTTTATAGGTGCTATAGATACCCTTGAAAAAGATACTGTTTCGTTTAAAAACATTAACAATATATTTTTTGAACAATTTTTTAATATATTAATTATTGCGGATGTAATTTTATTGCTTTTTTCTTTTTTTCATACCGACGAGTTTCATAAAGTGATTAGAAACTCTGGCTTTATAATTTCTACCATTTTAATACGCATATCTTTTTCTACAACAGGCTTGTTAAATACGTTATTAATTGTTTCGGCAATAGTTTTTGGGTTATTGATACTCATCATCCATAATAAATTTGAAGCGCAAATTGAACTTGAAAGTAATGCAATTGTTAAATAAAGTGTACAATTAAGCATAATTACCAACCCTTACGATGTGGTTTACCAATTAGATACCCGCTAATACTTGGCAAATTAACCATATCCCACATGCAATTAATCTTAGTACCAATCCATCAAATATACTTGGGTTTATCAGGTAAATGGCTTTGAATAATTATTTAAGCTAAGTATAGAAAGCAGTTTTTTTTGGAATGAGTTTGGAGTTATTTACGCAATGCTAAGGTTATTCTAGCGTTTTTCAAACCACGCCATTACTTCATCTTTACTTGGTAATACAATATCTAGTTTCATTTTTTTACGCATCCCGCCAAGGTCGTTAAAAACTTTGTTAGGGTTGCCAGCTTGCAACTCTTCGGGGCTATTAAAACCCATTTTAATAATTACGGGCACCCATTCTAACGGAATACCTAATGCTGTAAAATCGTCATCGTTAATAACTTTAGCCTTTTTTTCGGGACGCATTTGCGGAAAAAACAAAACTTCTTGTATGCTTTGTTGGTTAGTTAGCATCATCACTAACCTATCAATACCAATACCTAAACCTGCGGTTGGCGGCATGCCGTATTCTAGGGCTCTTATAAAATCATCGTCCATTGCCATGGCTTCATCGTCGCCACGGGCGGCCAAAGTTAGTTGGTGTTCAAACCTTTGTTTTTGGTCAATAGCATCGTTTAATTCGCTGTATGCATTAGCAACTTCTTTACCATTTACAAAAAGCTCGAAACGCTCTACCAAACCTGGTTGTGTGCGGTGTTTTTTGGCAAGAGGCGTCATTTCAATAGGGTAATCGGTAATGTAAGTGGGCTGTATCAGTTCGTGTTCTACCTTTTCGCCAAAAATAGCATCAACTAATTTACCTTTTCCCATAGTTGCATCAACAGCTATACCCATAGTTTTACAGGTTTCTAAAAGTTGTTCTTCGGTCATGGCCGATACATCAATACCTGTATATTTTAAAATAGAATCGTACATGGTTAGGCGTAAGTATGGTCCTGCAAAATCTATCTCTTTGTCTCCTAGGGTAACTGTAGTTTTACCGTGAACGGCTAGGGTTATTTTTTCTAAACAGTCTTCTACCATTGCCATCATCCAAATATAATCTTTGTAGGCAACGTAAATTTCCATTGATGTAAATTCGGGGTTATGGGTTTTATCCATCCCTTCGTTTCTAAACATCTTACCAAATTCGTAAACACCATCAAAGCCTGCAACAATTAAGCGTTTTAAGTATAATTCGTTAGCTATGCGTAAAAAAAGCGGCATATCTAGGGTATTATGGAAAGTGTTAAATGGCCTTGCTGCAGCACCACCGTGTATGCCTTGTAAAATGGGTGTCTCCACTTCCATCCAACCTTGGGCATCAAAATAGTTACGCATGGTGCTAATCACTTTCGATCGGGTTTTAAAAATTTCTTTAAAATGCGGGTTAACCGTTAAATCCACATAGCGCATACGGTAGCGCATTTCGGGGTCGGTAAAACCATCGTACGTGTTGCCCTCATCGTCTCTTTTTACAATAGGTAAAGGTTTTAACGATTTTGATAAAAGTTTTAAATGCGTAACATGTACCGATATTTCACCTGTTTGAGTAGTAAAAATGTAGCCTTTTATGCCCACAAAATCGCCAATATCTAACAATTTTTTAAATATGATATTGTATAGGTTTTTATCTTCCTCTGGGCAAAGATCGTCGCGTTTTAAATAAACTTGAATGCGGCCAGTTGCATCTTGTATTTCGGCGAAAGATGCGTTACCCATAATTCTACGGGTCATAATACGGCCGGCCATACTTATGTTTTTGTAGGCAGTTTTTTCGTTTTGATAGTTTGCGGTAATATCGGCAGCGTAGGTATCCACATCGTAAGCTTCGGCCGGGTATGGGTTTATTCCTAAATTTATTAATTCTTGTAACGATTGGCGACGTTGTACTTCTTGCTCGGATAAGTTTGTGCTCATTTAATTATATTTTCTGCAAAAATAAGGTTTTATGTTTAAAAAGTGGGGTGGAAAATACATTCGAATATGATAACACATTTAATAATTGAAACATCTCATTAATGTTAATAAATTACCAAATGAATAAAATTTTCTTTACTAAATTAATTAGTATATTTATTGTGTTTTATAAAAGTATTTTTTTAAGTTTGTAACCATTGTGTAAGGTTAAACAATATGGTTATGAAGGATTATTTGACGCTTAAGAGCTAATTCTCAAAAAAATTATGGGCGGAATTTATTTTTTTGGAGACTTAAATCCGGAATACTAAACCGAATTGATTTGGGCAAACATTGCTTAACTTTTTAATTGCCATTCAATATAAAAATAAACACCCCTAAAAAATTATATAGTTTGGGGTTTAAGAATGTGCAAGAATTTAATCTTTCCCCAATGCTTGTAAATTTGAAAGTTCTTTTTGAGCAACAATACAAACAAATTCGGAATGAATTACCTGTTAACCTTGGAAAAGAAGTTAGTAACTCAATTAATAATTTTTTGAATACGTTTTATCATTTAATAAACAATAAAAAATGAGTAATGAACATCGTGTTGCATTAGCAATCAAAGAAGTAGTTTCAAAAATGATGGATAGAGTTATGGAAAATGTTTTATACAACAATCCATTTGAAAAAGAAGCACATCGGGCTAAAAAGCCACTATATGCAGCATTAGTCCCTGACGAAATATTTAAAGGTTCTCATTTTGAAAGAAGATTTGTAACTCCTTTTGGTGGTGTTTGGGAAAAACTCGCTCAAGTAGTTGCAATTGAAGCACACGGAAATTGTAGTATAGGACACACCGTTAATGGTATTATTGGAAGCGAGAGTTTGAGAAGAATACAAGAAGTTTTAAACAAACTAGAACACAATAAAAAAGGAGAATTTAAAATAAAACCTGACTGGGAAACTGAACTGAAATATATACAAGATGGTGGTGGTAATCCAATTCCAGTAAGTGTAACTTGTGATATTTTTATTCACAACCAAACCACAAATATTAAATATGCTTTTGAATTAAAAGGTCCATTACCCAATAGCGACCAAACAAAGGTAAGCAAAGAAAAAATGTTCAAACTTTTGGCAATGAACCCCAAACAGGTTGATTTTGCATATTACGCCTTGCCTTATAACCCTTACGGCAAAAAAGAAGAATATAAATGGACTTTCCCTTTAAGATGGTTCAATATGCAAAATGATAGTTCTGTTTTAATTGGAAATGAATTTTGGGAATTAATTGGTGGAGAAGGAACATATAATAATTTCATTAAAGAAGTAAATTTATTAGGAAAAGAGTATCGAGAAAGGATTTACAGAGAGTTTTTAGAAATCGAACCGCCTCACAATTTTGAAGAAGTCATACTTAAATAAAAACAAATGAAGAATAATAATTTTACTTTTGTTGACCTTTTTTCTGGTATTGGTGGTTTTAGATTAGCTCTCAATAAGATTGGAGGAGAATGCTTGAACTTTAGCGAGATAAATAATGATGCAATAAATACTTATTGCACCAATTTTGGCGAGGGTTTAGAAAGTAATTTGGGCGACATTACAAAAATAAAAGATTTACCCAAACACGATTTGTTAACAGGTGGTGTACCTTGTCAAAGTTGGTCTATTGCTGGAAGAAATTTAGGTTTTAATGATGACAGAGGTCAATTGTGGAACGACACAATTTATTTGTTAAACAAGTCAAAACCCAAAGCATTTATTTTTGAAAATGTAAAAGGATTGGTTGATCCCAGAAATAAAGAAGCCCTAACCTATATTTTACAAAGAATAAAATTAGCGGGGTATTTTGCCAATTATTATCTCATTAATTCATTTGATTATGGCGTTCCACAAAATAGATTGCGAATTTTTATTATTGGATTTAGAGAGGAAGAATACGCTCTTAAATTTAGCTTGCCAAAACCAATTGAGAACAAAATTCGCTTAGAAAATATTCTAACAGATTTTGTTGCGAAACCAACTGAACTTAAAGAAAATCTTGAAAAAGATTTATTTGGACAAGTCGTGAAACAAAGAAATATGAGCCTATCAAACAGCAATGGGTTTAATGATTATTTCCTGTTTAATGATTTGCGCAATGGACATTCAACCATTCATTCTTGGGATATTTTAAATACATCTGATAGGCAAAAAGATATTTGTTATTTATTACTTAAGAATAGACGAAAAAGTGCGTACGGAAATCTTGACGGAAATCCATTATCGTATAAACATTTTCAAGATTTAGATAATTCAATCACAAAAAAAGAATTAGAAGATTTAGTTAAACTTGATATTCTTAAGGAGGTAGGCTATTCCTTTTTGATTGATAAATTTGATGTGAATTTACTTTCTGAAGATGAAAAATACATTTTAACATATAGTGTAAATAATGTTTTAAATGTTGAAAAATTAAAAATCCAAAGGGAATTAAAGTTGAAAAAAATAGCTATTTCAAAAACACTTCAAGTATTACTAAAAAAAAATATTATTATTTGTGAAGATATTCGATATGATTTTAAAAACACTAAAATAAGCACAGGTTTATTTGGAGTAAATAGAATTTTCTTATCAACATCAAACATCTTTCCAACATTGGTTGCAAGTGATACAAATGATTACATAACTACTAAAGAAATAAAAGGGAAAAATGAAATTGAGTATAGAGAAAAGTTTTTAAAAGAAATTTATAAAACAAATGAATTTAGAAGAATAACAAAAAAAGAGGCTTGCTCAATACAAGGCTTTCCTGAAAAATATCATTTGCCCGAAAATAGAGCAAGATGGATGAAATTATTAGGGAATAGTGTTTCTATTCCAGTAATTGAAATGCTTGGGAAAGCAATTTTAGAAACTGGTGTATTTGAATCGAAAGAAATATTACCACTTTCAAAAACAGAAATGATTGCTTATCTCAACTAATTATATTCTTAAGTCAATCGCCAAACTAATTGCTTCAGACCAATTAATTTGCTCAGCAATGGGTTTAATTAATTTTTCAATTTCTTCATGTGAAAGTTTTCTTTGAAGTTTCTCGAAAACTACATTATGAATATCCTCAGTGTTAAGCCAATATACCAAAGGTAATTTGCTATCATTTTTTAAATATTTTTCATTCATAATTTTTTACATTCTAAAATAAACTTTCTGCCGAACTGCTGTTCATTGTATTATACTTATTCTTTATTTCTGCAAACAAAGTATCATCGTTTGCCCTAATATCAAATCCACATAAATTGCCAACCTGAAAACCCCTTATTCCTCCTAAAATTTGTTCGTGAAAAGTGCCAACAGAGTTGTTTATTGATTTATCTATTTGTCGCAAAATTTCAGCTTGTATTAAACTTTCTTCGTCTATTTCGTTAAATGTAGAATCAAAAGTCAGTTTAATTGTATCAACTTTATTGTTGTAAAAGTTTTTCTTAGTTATATTGTTTTTGGCTTTTAAATATGCTTTATGAAGATTTGCAATACATTGTAACAAATGTTCGTCCGAAATGAAATTAACATATTTATTTTTCATATATTTTTTAAAGGTGTTAAATTAAATATTTATTTTTCCGTTTCATTGCTATTGTTTCATTAATATTTTTTAGCAATAGTTTATTAAGTTGAAACTAACCCAATGTTAATTGGATTATAGACCTCCCTTGCGTGAGGGATAGCAGTGAAAATCCCTGCCTGACCGGCAGGCAGGCTTTTTGCTCCCCAAATCCTAAAGGGGAAAATTGAGAGCAAAAAGATTGCAACGGATAGCCCGCCCCTTTTCCGGGACACGCCCAAATAATTTTTTATATTAACCTATTAATAGCATTATAATTTCTATATTTTTGTTTCTACTAAATTTATGAAAATGAACGAGCAATTATATCCCTTAAAATTTAAAACCATTTTTAAAGATAAGATTTGGGGCGGCCAAAAAATAAAAACCTTACTTAACAAAAACTTTTTACCCTTGCCCAATTGTGGCGAAACTTGGGAAATATCGGGTGTTGATGCCGATGTTTCGATAGTAGCAAATGGAGGGTTAGCCGGTAAATCGTTAAAACAACTTTTAGAAACTTATAAAGGACAATTGGTTGGCAATGCTGTTTACCAGCATTTTGCAGATGAGTTTCCGCTTTTAATTAAATTTATTGATGCCAACCAAGATTTATCAATACAGGTGCACCCTAATGATGAATTGGCAAAAAAACGCCACAATTCTTTTGGCAAAACCGAAATGTGGTATGTTATACAAGCCGATGAAGGCGCTAGTTTAATATCGGGCTTTAACCAACCTGTTGATAAAAAAAAATACCTACAAAAATTTAATTCTGGCCAATTAACCGATATCTTAAACCAAGAAAAAGTTGCCGCTGGCGATGTTTTCTTTTTACCCGCAGGTCGTGTACACACCATTGGCAAAGGTTTGTTAATTGCCGAAATACAACAAACATCGGACATTACCTACCGTATTTACGATTTCGATAGGCTGGATGACAGCGGTAACAAACGCCAATTACATGTAGAAGAAGCATTAGATGCAATTGATTTTAATTATTACAATAATTACAAAACCGCATATACTCCACAAATTAACACCCCTGCTGAACTGGTAAAATGCCCTTATTTTACAACCAATTTATTAGATTACAGTATATCTACTTTAAAAGATTATGCCACTTTAGATAGTTTTGTAATACATATTTGTTTGTTTGGGAGTTACACTTTAAAATATAGTGAACACGAATTAGAGGTAACCATGGGCGACTGTGTATTGATACCGGCTACTATAAACAATGTAGAGATGCTTACTAATGATGGCTTTAAAGTTTTAGAAACTTATATTGGTTAGATAATTTTAAAACGGTTTTTTATTTTGCTTTAATTTTTAGCTAAAGCTTCAAACTTGCCCCAAAAGCCATCGTTAGGCAAAGGGGCAAAAATATTTACAAGCTCTTTTTTTATGGGATGTATAAATTGCAACTTTCGGGCATGCAAACAAATACTTCCCTTACGACTGCCACGTGGGTAACCATATTTATTGTCGCCAACGATTGGACTACCTAAAGTTGCCATTTGCACCCTTATTTGGTGTGGGCGACCAGTAATTGGGTCTACCTCAATTAAATAATACCCATCTAAAAAGCCCAAAACCTTAAAGTTTAATTCGGCAAATTGGCTGCCCGGCATTTCGGTAGTGTATGCGGTGGTAACGTTTTTTTGTGGATTTTTTATTAACCAATGTTTTAAATTACCTTCCATTATTTTGGGTTGTTGCCTAACCACAGCCCAATAGGTTTTGTGCATATCACGTTCTTTAAACATTTTATTAATCCGCTCTAACGCTTTAGATGTTTTTGCAAAAAGTATTACACCGCTTACTGGCCTATCAATTCGATGCACAACGCCTAAAAATGCCCCATTGGGTTTATTGTATTTTTTTGCGATATAATGTTTAACCATTTCGTCTAATGGCATATCGCCCGTTTCATCTTCCTGTACAATCCAGCCTGCTTTTTTACAAATAGCAATTAAGTGATTGTCTTCAAAAAGCACATCGGCATCGGTAATTTCGAAAAAATTGGGTTCACTCATTATTGTTTAATTTTGGCAAAATAACGGTTCTAGTTTTTATTGAAGAAATGCAAAAATAGCATTTAAGCTGCAAAAGCAAGCCTGTTAAACTTTAATAAATTTTGGTTTGTTAACCACCACCTCACCTCCTTCAGCTAAAAATACACTATCGGGTTTTTGGCTAAGGTATTTATGAAAGCTTTGGCCATATAGTTGGGATATATTAGCTCCTAAATTGTGATTTAAAACAGGGTAAACTTTCCACTTTTTATGTGTTAAACCATATTCTATTAAAGTATTATTGTTTAACTGGTTATAACCCCAGTAATGTTCAAAAATAAATTCCTCTTGCGTATTTGGTAAAATTAAAGTGGGTTTATTTTCAGCAGTAACCGATAATTTATTCCAATATTTTTTGTTTTTCCAAGCGTAATCAACCGCTACAACATCACTATTAATTGTTAATTGGTGTTGGGTTGGCATATAGGTATAATGTTCGTTATATAAAAAGTTGGCAGTTAATGCAATTATAGGTTTTGGTACAATTTCGCTTATAAAGGCAACCCCACGTTTCCAGATTTTTCCATCGAAATATTTAATGTAAAACCGTAGATTAATTTCCTCGAAATTAGTATGCCAAGGCCATTTAAATCCAAAAACTTTGGTATTGTTAAATAAAAATCCCACTACACTAACCATAGCGTGGCCATTCCATTTGTCTAATTGAGTACATTTGGGTAGGAAAGGCAATAATACTTCATCGGGAATGTTGTAATTTAACATAGCCAAATACTCCCACTTGGCCGATAAAAAAGCGTTTGTATTATTTTTCATTTACAGTTTTTTGATTCAAGTATTAAACAAAAAACTTTTAGGGTTGTGTGTTTATTTTAAATTTAAAAGGATTACAGCCCTAATCTTTATTTGTAAAAGGCAAAACGTGTTATAAACCAGCTGTAAAAGCAAAAAATTAATCCAACCAATATTTTAAATTTTATTTACCCTTATAAAACCTTATATTTGCGCAAATTTTAAACTTGTTTTTTTTACAAGTGGTTATATAACAGCATTATGAAAAAAATTGTAGATTACAGAAAACTTTTAGGCGTCGAAAAAACAACAGAGTTAAAAACTTTAAAAACGGTTTATCGTAATTTAATGAAAGATTGGCACCCCGATAAGTTTCAAGAAAGTGCCGAAAGCCAACTACATGCCGAAGAAAAAAGTAAAACAATTATAGAAGCCTACCATTTTTTGGTAAGCATTGCGCCCGAAACTTTAGAAGCCACTAAACCCGAGTTTACTTTAACCACTTCTACATCAAACATTGCCGATTACGAATATAAAAGCCAAGTTTTAAAAGTGAGTTTTTTAGATGGTAATGTTTACGAGTTTTTTGATGTGCCTAAAAATATATACGTTAAATTGGTAAATGCCGAATCGCCAGCTAGATACGCCCGTAGACATATTTACAATTCTTTTGTTTATAGAAGTGTAAATAAATTAGCAATGGCTTAAAACTTTAAATGAGCCATAATATATTTAGTTTACCAAACGGCATACGCATACTTTTTAAGCCAGCAAAATCGGCTATATCGCATTGTGGTTTACTAATTAATGCAGGTGCCCGAGATGAGGAGTTTAACAACCCTGGCATGGCTCATTTTATCGAACATCTTTTATTTAAGGGAACGGATAAACGCAATACCAACCAAATTTTAAATCGTTTAGAGGTGGTTGGTGGCGATTTAAACGCTTATACAACAAAAGAATACACTTGTTTACACGCTTCGTTTTTAAACCAACATTTAGACCGAGCGGTTGAGCTTTTACAGGATATTGCTTTTTGTTCTAATTTTCCAGAGCAAGAAATGGAGAAAGAAAAAGGGGTTATTATTGATGAAATATCTAGCTACGAAGACCAACCCGAAGAAGCAATAAACGATGATTTTGAAGCTTTAATTTTTGAAGGCCATACTTTAGCAAACAATATTTTAGGTACACGAGAGTCGGTTGCAAATTTTACCAAACAAAACGTTTTAGATTTTATACAAGCCAACTACAATACCAACGAAATTATTTTTGCCATTTCTGGCGATTACGACTTAAATAAGGTAAAAAAAATTACTGAAAAACATTTAGGGCTTATACCAAAAAACAACAACCAAAAACATCGCAAAACAGTAGCGGCAAATTCTACAAAAAAAGTGATTGTAGAAAAACCAATTAACCAAGTGCATTGCATTTTAGGTAGCAAAGCATACTCCTATCATCATGATAAAAAAGTAGGCTTATTGTTACTTAATAATTTGTTAGGCGGTAATGGTATGAGTTCGCGGTTAAACCTCGAAGTACGCGAGAAACATGGCATAGCTTATACTGTAGAGTCAAACTATACACCACTAAGCGATACTGGTTTATTTAGCATATATTTTGGTACCGATGTTGAAAAAGCTGATAAAGCAACGCGGATTATTAATAAAGAACTTAAAAAGTTAAGAGAAAACAGTTTAGGCACTATCCAACTTATGCAAGCCAAACAAAAATTTATTGGCCAAATTGCATTAGGCGAAGAAAACCGTTTAGGCGTTCTACTATCAATGGCCAAAAGTTTATTAGATTTTAACCGTATTGATTCTTTAACTGAAGTTTTTGCTAAAATTGAAGCATTAACTGCAAAAGAGATTTTAGAAATTGCCAACGAAATTTTCAATGAGAATAATTTAAGTAGTTTAATGTTTAAACCCGTAAATAATTAAATTTTTAAATTAAAATTAAGTTAATTTTAATTTTGCAAAACCAAATTTGTGCTAAAATCAAACGCCTACTACCTGCTTTTTACCATCATTTTGGTTATTGCCATACAATCGGCGCAAAGCCTTTACCCTTATATTTTAATACCCAATTTTTGGGTAATTTTTGGTTTTATAGCTGGTATAACTTTACTGGCAATAAACATTTGCTTAGCAGTTAGTATTAGCAAAAACCCCCACAGCACCTTTATAATTTTGGCAGTTAATGTAATAAAATTGTTATTTTGTATGACATTAGCAATATTTTACCTCCAAATTTATACTGTAAAGCCTGTTTTATTTATAGCTAACTTTTTTTTAGTTTATTTATGGTTTACCGCCTTTGAAATTTATACTTTGTTACTTAACTTGCGCCACCTAAATAAAAAGATAAAAACAAGCAATTGATGGAGTTTAGCCATATTTTAAGTTACAAAAATTTCAAAAAAACTACTTTACTCGCAGTTTTTTTAATATTTTCCTCAATAAACAGCTTTGCCGAAACGGCTTTAGAAGCTGCGCCACACACAGAAACTTCTGCACACAGCGAAACTAAACCCGCTGTAGAAGAAAAATTTGACCCAACAACAACAATTTTAGAACATATTAGCGATACCCACAGCTGGCATTTGTTTGGACACACTTCAATTTCTTTACCCGTAATTTTATTTACCCCAAACGGATTAGATATTTTCTCTTCAGGTAAATTAGTTAACAATCATCACGAAGCGGTAACTTATAACAGCGGTAAAAATACCTACTTAAACGAAGAAGAGCACCTAAAAATATTAGCTACCGATGGTAAAATAGACGAAGAGGCTACTGCAAAACTGTACGATTTTTCTATTACCAAAAACGTAGCGGCAATGTTTATAGCCGTTATAGTTATATTATTAGTGTTTTTAAGTGTTGCCGGTGCTTACAAAAAAAGAGTTGGCCTAGCACCCAAAGGCTTACAATCTTTTGCCGAACCTTTAATTATTTTTATTAGAGACGATATTGCCCGCCCAAACATTGGTTACAAGTACGAGAAATTTATGCCCCTATTATTAACCATTTTCTTTTTTATATGGTTTAACAATTTGTTGGGCTTAATTCCAATTTTCCCGGGGAGTGCAAATGTTACAGGTAATATTGCGGTAACCATGGTTTTAGCAGCAATTGTTTTAGTTGTAGTAAACCTAAATGGCAATAAATATTACTGGGCACATATTTTTAAACCCGATGTGCCTTTTTGGTTATTACCCATTATGTGGATAGTAGAGATTATAGGTATTTTTTCTAAACCGTTTGCGTTAATGATACGTTTGTTTGCTAATATTACGGCAGGCCACATTATTGTATTAAGTTTAGTATCGTTAATTTTTATTTTTAAAAGTTTGGCTATTGCACCAGTTTCGGTAGCGTTTGTATTGTTTATGAGCGTGTTAGAGTTATTGGTTGCATTTTTACAAGCTTTTATTTTTACAATGCTTACCGCCCTGTTTATTGGTACAGCGGTAGAAGAGCATCATCATTAAGAAACACTTTGTTTAATAAATTATATAATTAAAATTGTTATGGTAGGTTCAATCGCTGCAATTGGTGCAGGTTTAGCAGTTATCGGTGCAGGCATCGGTATTGGTCAAGTAGGTGGTAAAGCAATGGAAGGTATTGCTCGTCAGCCAGAGGCCGCTTCAAAAATTCAAACTGCAATGATTATCGCAGCCGCTCTTATCGAGGGTGTTGCTTTATTTGGTGTGGTAGTAGCATTATTGGGTAACAACCCAGCTTAATTTTAAAATTGGAGCGTAGCGATTGGCTATGTTCCAATTTTATTTAAAACAAGAAAGATTATATTTTAAACAATATGGAATTAGTAACCCCCAGTATAGGTTTAGTTTTTTGGACTTTAGTATCGTTTTTGATATTATTAGTGATGCTTAAAAAATTAGCGTGGAAACCAGTTTTAACTGCCATACACGACCGTGAGCGTTCTATTGAAGATGCTTTAAACAAAGCCGAAATTGCTCGCGAAGAAATTGCTGCTTTAACAAACCAAAACGAAAGCTTGCTTAAACAAGCTAGAGCCGAGCGTGATGAGATTTTAAAACAAGCAAAAATTTTGAAAGACCAAATAGTTGCCGAAGCAAAAGCAAGCGCACAATCCGAAGGTAATAAAATGATTGAGAAAGCTAAAATCGAAATCAATAACCAAAAAATTGCTGCATTAAGCGAAGTAAAAAGCCAAGTTGCTGCACTATCCTTAGAAATTGCCGAAAAGGTTTTAAGAAACCAATTTGCCGATAAGCAAGCACAAGAAGGTTTAATAACCAAATTGTTAAACGACGTTAAATTGAACTAAAAATGTCGGAAATTAAAGTAGCATCGCGATACGCAAAATCGCTAATTGATTTAGCTCTTGAGCAAAATGCTTTAGAAGAGATTAAAACCGATATGCAATTTTTTGTGCAAACATTAAAAGCCAATACCGAATTGCAAGCGGTTTTAAAAAACCCAATTATCCCGCTAGGAAAAAAGAACGCTATAACTACTGCAATTTTTGCTGCCAAGGTGCATAAAACCACCCAAGCATTTTTAAAAATTGTGATTGATAAAGGCAGAGCCGATATTATTTACGGTACTGCAAAAGAGTTTTTAAATCAATACAATAGCTACAAGCAAATATTTAAAGCCAAAGTGGTGTCGGCAACGGCATTAACCCAAGCCAATATTGATAAAATTACCGCCGTAGTTAAAGAAGCTGTAAAAGGTGAAGTGGTTTTAAGCACTTTCGTGGATGCCAGTTTAATAGGCGGTTTTATTTTAACCGTTGGCGATAAACAGGTGGATACCAGCATAGCATCTAGCTTAGCTAAATTAAAAAAAGAATTTGCGCAAGGCATTATTGCTTAGCACAATAAAAATTATAATAACGCATTTTTAACATTAATAGTTTAAATAAATAAAAGATGGTAGAGGTAAGACCCGATGAAGTATCAGCAATTTTGCGTCAGCAATTGGCTGGCTTTAAGTCAGAATCTGAATTAGAAGAAGTAGGTACTGTATTACAAGTGGGCGATGGTATTGCCCGTGTTTACGGTTTAACGCAAGTACAAGCTGGCGAGTTGGTTGAGTTTGAAAGCGGCCTACAAGGTATTGTTTTAAACTTAGAAGAAGACAACGTGGGTGTGGTTTTGCTAGGCGCATCGGACGATATTAAAGAAGGCGACACCATTAAACGTACCAAACGTATTGCATCTATAAACGTGGGCGAAGGTATGTTAGGCCGTGTAGTTAATACTTTAGGCCAACCCATTGATGGTAAAGGCCCAATTGTAGGTACAACTTACGAAATGCCTTTAGAGCGTAAAGCACCAGGCGTAATTTACCGCCAACCCGTTACCGAGCCTTTACAAACTGGTATTAAAGCTATTGATGCTATGATACCAATTGGCCGTGGCCAACGTGAGTTGGTAATTGGCGATCGTCAAACAGGTAAAACAGCTGTTTGTATTGATACAATTATTAATCAAAAAGAATTTTACGAAGCAGGAAAACCTGTATTTTGTATATATGTTGCCATTGGTCAAAAAGGAAGTACAGTTGCAAACGTAGTGCGCGTATTAGAAGAAAATGGCGCTATGGCTTACACAGTGGTGGTTGCGTCTAACGCTGCTGACCCTGCTCCAATGCAATTTTACGCTCCATTTGCAGGCGCTGCTATTGGTGAATTTTTTAGAGATACCGGTCGTCCTGCATTAATTGTATTTGATGATTTATCTAAACAAGCGGTGGCTTACCGTGAGGTTTCATTGTTGTTACGTCGTCCACCAGGTCGTGAGGCTTACCCAGGTGACGTATTCTACCTACACAGTCGTTTATTAGAAAGA
>JAYULE010000049.1:0-17529 GCA_043763845.1 Sphingobacteriales bacterium | reverse complement strand
AACGTTTGCCTTTACGCAAGTTTGTTTTTTCAAAAATAACATTCTTTCGCATATATCAACCTTAGAAGTGGAAAACTTTCGTAAAAGCATCAAAATATTAATTAGGTGCGAAACTTTTTAATCAGCTTTTGCTTTATCTAACATAATTAAACTTTCGCCAACAATTTCGGTTACATATCGAGTTTTACTTTCTTTATCAACAAAGTTGCGGGTTTTAATTTTACCCTCAACGTAAACTAAACTTCCTTTATGTAAATATTTGCCTGCAATTTCGGCTAAGCCTCGCCATAAAATTATGCTGTGCCATTCGGTTTGGGTATGGCTTTCGCCTTTGTCGTCTTTGTAGGTTTCGGCTGTAGCTAAACTAAATTTTGCTACGCTAATATTGTTTTCTAGCAATGTAATTTCGGGGTCTTTGCCTAGGTTTCCAATTAGGGTAACTTTGTTTAATCCTTTCATAGTTTTTTTAAATTAAATTTCTAAATTATCTAAAGGACTTTTTATTTGATCAAACCCTTTAGTTGTTACGTGTGTGTAAATTTCGGTGGTTTTGCTACTTTCGTGGCCTAACAGGTTTTGAATGTACCGTAAATCTGTACCGTTTTCTAGCAAATGGGTTGCAAAACTGTGCCTTAAAGTATGTACGCTCACTTGTTTTTTTATTTCAGCCTTTTGTACAGCTTCTTTAAAAAAAACTTGTATGCTGCGGGTTGTGTAGGGTATGCTAATATCGTTACTTCCTTGTCCTTCAAAAAGCCATTCCCGGGGTTTATATTTGGGGTAATACAGTCTTAAAGAAGCCAATAATTTGGTCGATAAAATGGTGTATCGGTCTTTTTTTCCTTTTGATTGTTGCACCCTAATTTGCATTCGTTTTGAGTCTATATCTTTAATTTTAAGGTTTATAGCTTCGCTAATGCGCAAACCTGCCGAATAAATTAACATTATAATTGTTTTGTGTTTTAAGTTTTCGATTTTACTTAAAATTAACACCACTTCTTCAACACTAAGTACGGTTGGTAAGGTTTTCTCTCGGCGTGGGCGTTCTAAAAAGTAAAATTCGCGGGGCTTTAAAAGTACTTTTTCGTAATAAAACTTAATGGCATTTATTGCTTGGTTTTGGTACGATGATGATACTTTTCGATGGATAACCAAGTATTGTAAATATTGTATAATCTGTTCGTTATCAATTAATAAAACATCAACCGTGTGGTAATAGTTTATAAACTCTTCGAAAGCGTTTTTATACGTTTGTAATGTACTTTCGCTATAACGCAATTCTTTTAGTTTTAAAATATATTCATTGGGGCATGTTTTATTTATTATGTTTTGTTTACGTGGTTGTAGGCCTATTGTTTGGGCTTCTAATTGTAAAATTGGCAACAGGTTGTTTGCTTTTATAATTTCTAATAAATCCGTTTCAATTTTTGGCGTGTAAGGCAAAGCCCAACAATTATTTTCGGGTTGCCAAACAGTGTAGGGCAAAGTTTTAATGGCTTGGCTTAATATTTTATTATAGTTGAAAAAAACACGTAGTTGGTTTGTATTTGTTTTAAAAATTAAAACTTCGTTAGGGTTAACACATTGTTTGTTGGTAGGTTTTTCGAGTTGAACTTGCTCAATAATTTCAATTTTTAATTGTCTTTCTTTAAAATATGCTTTTATTACTATTAAATTTTTATTAAAATTTGGGATAACCCAAGCATTTGCTTTAACATCCCATTTGTGGTATTTAAAAGATTTTAAAAAATCAATATCGGATGCGCTTTTTGGGGTGTTTATCATTAAAAATTTTCCAATAATTTTAATGGTGGTTTGCGTTTGTGGGTCTTGTAAGTTTATTAATGGAGTTTTAGTTGTGAGCTCGCTGTTTTCCTTTTCAGTTGTTTGTGTATTTTTTTTTGTGTAAACAACATCTGGAAAAGTTTTTAAAAGTTCATCGAACGATTTTTTGGTGTAAGGTATATGCCAAGCGTTTTGTGTTTTACTCCATTTTACATCTTCTAACTGTTTAAGCAATAAAACTTTGTCTTTATCAAACGGAAAATCAATTTTGATGCGATTTTGATTATTATGAAAAATTTTAGACGCTTGCATTGCCCTTTATTTTTTAAATACAAGGTATATTTTTTTCTGCAAATAAAATATATTATAATTTTAAATGTGCACAGCTAAATTATTAATTTATTTAAAACCCACATATATTTTAGCTTAAAGCGATTGTAATAGAGCATAAATATTTTGTTTTAACGGGTTTTTATATGGTTATTAATTAAATTTAGTTTAGAAGTTTAATTGAATGGCAATATAAGTGTTTACAGTGCTATTTGCGTTAAAGATGGCAGCGGCATCCTTTTTATCAATTACGGTTGGCTAAAACCAACCGCAATTGATAAAAAGATACAGCTAACAGCGTGTAAAAACGCCCAAATCTTAATCAAAATATCACAAAATTATATTTGTTGTATAAATCGGCCTTATAACCAAGCGTTTAAACCCTATTTTGGCTAACTAAAATGCCAAATTATCTTTATCGCTAATTCCTTC
This sequence comes from Sphingobacteriales bacterium, assembly GCA_043763845.1. Classification (GTDB taxonomy): domain Bacteria; phylum Bacteroidota; class Bacteroidia; order Sphingobacteriales; family Sphingobacteriaceae; genus Pseudopedobacter. Next base: position 14,982 of record JAYULE010000049.1, on the reverse strand, counting down.
GGTTGGGTGGTTGTTTTCTGTATGTACGGTAAAATTGGGATTGGGGTTATCTTCAAAATCGGTTTTCCGGCCTAGCATAGTAAAATTTTCGGCAACCACTTCGGTGGTGTGTTTTTTGTTGCCTTCTTTATCCTCGAACGAGCGGGTGCGTAACTTACCTTCTATATAAACAAGCTTACCTTTCACTAAATATTTAGATGCAATATCGGCCAGGCCACGCCACATTACAATATTATGCCACTCGGTTTGCTCTACCCGTTTACCGTCTTTATTATATGTTTCTGATGTTGCTAAAGGGAAACTGGCTACGGTAATGTTTCCTTCTAAATGCCTAACCTCGGGGTTTTTACCCAAATGCCCTACTAAAATAACTTTGTTAATGCCTGCCATGTGTGCTAATATTTAATTAAATTTAAGTAATTTTTTAAAAATGTAAAAATTAATTTTGGTTGTGCAAATTTTTCTAACTGGTTTATGGGTACACTTATCCAATTATTGCTTTTTATGATATTGGTTTTAAATTCGGATATTTCTATAAAATGTGCGTAAATTTTTTGGTGTGTAAGCAGGTGTTTAATAGGTTGCCCTACTTTGCTAATTACCGCACCGCTACTAAACCATAAATTAAATTGTGGGTTAGCAAAAACTTCGCCAATGGTTTGCAGGGTGGGTGTTTCTATTGATGGGAAATCGTGAAGGCCAGCCCAAATATCTGTATTATCTCTTCGTTTTATAACAATTTGGCTGTTGTTATTTACTACAAAAAAATAAAAATAGCGTTCTCTAATTTTTAATTTTTTTAATTTAACTGGCAACTGGTTTATTTTATTTTGCTGGTAAGCAATACAATTTAGGTTTAGGCTGCAAAGGTTACAGGTAGGGTTTTTTGGTTTACATACCAAAGCCCCAAACTCCATTATGGCTTGGTTAAACAATGCAGGCTGCTGTATATCTATTAAAGAATTGGCTAAGTTTTGAAACTCTTTTTTGCCATTTGTTGAATTTATAGCGGTATCAATAGCAAAAAAACGAGCCAATACGCGGTACACATTTCCATCAACCACTGCTCTAACTTCGTTTGCGGCAAATGACGAAATAGCCGCAGCTGTATATTCTCCAATACCTATTAAACCTATTAAATCTTTGTATTTGGTAGGAAATACTCCGCCAAAATTGTTTTTAATTGAAATTGCAGTTTTTAACATATTACGCCCTCTAGAGTAATAGCCCAAGCCTTGCCATAAATTTAAAATCTCGTCTTCGGTAGCTTCGGCAAAGTTATTTATATCGGCAAAACGGTTAACAAATTTAAAATAGTAGGGCATGCCTTGTGCTACTCGGGTTTGTTGTAATATAATTTCTGATAACCAAATATGGTACGCATTTTGGGTATTTCGCCATGGCAGGTCTCTTTTGTTTTGTTGATACCAATTAATTAAGGCTGTTGAAAATTTCATACTTTAATCTTGTTTATTACCAATTTTTTACACGTATAAATGCCTGCAAATTGTATTCTAAGCATTTAGCAAAAAAAAATATAAATTTAATTTTTCAAATTCAACTAAAAGCTATACTTTTGCAACCCCAAATCTATTGGAATAATTACAATAAAGAATAAAATTAAATATGACAAAGGCAGAAATTATTGCAGAAATTGCAACCAAAACCGGAATTGAAAAAGTGGATGTAACAGAAACTGTTGAAGCTTTTTTTCAGGTAGTTAGAAAAGCCATGGTAGGTGGCGAAAATGTTTACGTAAGAGGGTTTGGTAGTTTTGTGGTAAAAAAACGAGCCGAAAAAACTGCTAGAAACATTTCAAAGAATACGGCTATAATTATACCAGCCCATTTTGTACCAAGTTTTAAGCCAGCAAAAGTTTTTGTTGAAAAAGTTAAAGCTGGTAACAAATAAACTAAAAACTTAAGTGATAAAATTTAAACAAATTTTTGCTATTGCGGCCGTTACGGTTTTAGTGATAGCATTGTATAGTTTAGATATTAAGGGTTTAGTTAAACCTAAAGGCGATAGGGGCTTAGCAACATCAAACCAACAAGCAACAGCAAACGTTAACGGCAGTACAGTTTCTGTAAGTGCAAAACAAATGCTTAATGCAAATTTGGTTAACCAAATTTCTACATTAGAGAATGAGGTTAAAGTAGCCAGCAACGCCAATAAATTAGGTTTATTAAAATCCTTAGCACAAAAATGGGACGATGTTAACCAACCAGCACCAGCAGCTTTTGTTTTAGAAGAGGTGGCTTTAGCCGAAAACAATTATGATAATTGGCTTTCGGCAGGAAACCATTTTGCAACGGCGTATTTAAATTATAAGGATTCTACAGTTATTTCAACTTTAGTGGCTAAAGCTATTAATGCTTTTAGTAAAGCTTTAGAAACCAATAGCCAAAGTTTAGATGCAAAAAGTGGTTTAGGTGTTGCTTATGTAACCGAGGGTAAAAACCCAATGCAGGGCATACAGTTGCTGTTAAGCGTTGTTAAAACTGACCCTAAAAACCTAAACGCTAATATGAATTTAGGTTTGTTTTCTATGAAATCGGGACAGTTTGATAAAGCTGTAAATCGTTTTAAAACTGTGATTGAGGTTAAAGAGTCGCCCGAAGCTTATTTTTATTTAGGTACTACCTACGAAAATTTAGGCGCAAAACAAGATGCAATAATTGCTTACACTAAAAGTAAGGAACTAGCTGCCGACCCAGGTTTAGCAAAATTTGTTGACAAAAAAATTAAAGAATTGAACAAATAAAAACATTTAAAAACTATAAATTATGCCAAGCGGTAAAAAAAGAAAAAGACATAAAATGGCTACCCATAAACGTAAAAAACGTTTAAGAAAAAATAGACACAAGAAAAAATAAGAATTTAGCGAAAAAGCATCACTGTTAATACAGCAATGCTTTTTCGTACTTATTTTAATTTATTTTTAAATCTATGTTAATGTAAAGTTTATTAAATTAAACTTTCTAAATAAGTAGCTGTTGGTAAAAGAGTTAATAATTAATTCGACCCCTAATGGGGTTACTATTGCATTATTGCAAGACAAGCAACTTGTAGAACTTAACAAAGAGCAAATTAATAACAACTACGCCGTTGGTGATATTTATTTAGGTCGTATTAAAAAAATAATGCCTGGCCTAAATGCTGCTTTTGTTGATGTTGGATACGAGAAAGATGCTTTTTTGCATTATTTAGATTTAGGCCCACAAGTGCAAACTTTGCTAAAATTAGCAAAAGTTGCCCGTGGTAGCAATTTTACAGATAACCTTTTAAATAATTTTAAAAGAGAAGCTGATATAGATAAGGCAGGTAAAATATCTTCGATTTTAACAAAAAATCAATTATTACCTGTACAAATTGCTAAAGAACCTATTTCTACTAAAGGGCCTCGTTTAAGCTCCGATCTTTCCTTTGCAGGGAGATTTGTGGTTTTGGTGCCTTTTTCTGATGTGATTTCTATTTCTAAAAAAATTAGGAGCAATACCGAAAGAATACGCTTGCGCAAAATTGTTGAAGGTATAAAGCCTAAAAACTTTGGTGTAATAATTCGTACCGTATCTGAGCATAAGGGTGTTGCCGAAATTCAGAAAGATATTTTAGACTTAATATCTAAATGGGAAACGTTTATGGCTAAACTTCCCACTACCGAACCATCTAAACGAATTTTTGGTGAAATGGGTAGAGCGTCTACCATATTACGCGATATTTTAAATGATGATTTTACAAATATTTATGTAAATGATGTTGCAATTTTTGAAGAAATAAAATCTTATGTACACGAGATTTCACCAGATTTAGAAAAAATTGTTAAAATTTATAAAGGCAAAGAACCAATATTCGAAAATTTTGGTATTGATAAACAAATTAAGGCTGCTTTTGGCCGTACCGTTAACTTAGCTGGCGGTGCTTATTTAGTGGTAGAACATACTGAGGCTTTACACGTAATTGATGTAAATAGTGGTAATCGTACTGCAATACCAGAAAATCAAGAACAAAATGCATTACAAGTAAATAAAGAAGCCGCAAAAGAAATTGCCCGCCAATTACGTTTGCGTGATATGGGCGGCATTGTGGTAATTGATTTTATTGATTTACATAAAGCACCAAACAGAAAAGAGCTTTTTGATTTGCTAAAAACAGAAATGCTTTTAGATAGAGCAAAACATACCATTTTGCCTCCTAGCAAATTTGGTTTAGTGCAAATTACTAGGCAGCGTGTTAGGCCCGAAATGAATATCATTACCAACGAAAAATGCCCTGCGTGTAATGGTACTGGCGAAATTACGGCTAGCATTATTTTATTAGATGATATTGAAACCAATATGGATTACATACTGCAAGAACAAGCAGAGAAAGGCATCACTTTAAATGTGCATCCTTACATTGAGGCATATATCAAAAGAGGCTTGGTTTCTAAACAAGTAAAATGGTTTTTAAAATATAAGCAATGGGTAAAAGTTAATCCTGTTGCTTCTTATGCGCTAACAGAGTATCATTTTTTAAATGCAAAACAAGAAGCTATTAAATTATAAAGTTTCTTACATAACATTTTAGCAATTACTAAGTATGTTTATAAAAAAGCCATTGGTGCAATAAACTCGTGGCTTTTTTGTTTAATTTAAATTTACTTTAAAAAATTATTCATATATTTGTAACGATTTCGAAAGAGGGGGCGGTTAGTCCCCTCTTTTGTTTTGTAAAATTAAAAAAAATGAATTTAGAAAAAAGAGTTAGGGAGCTAGTTGATGAAAAATTAGCAGACCGCCCCGATCTTTTTATTGTGAGCATTAAAATAATTAATAATGCCAATGTTACCGTATTGCTAGATGGCGATAACGGCCTTGGTATACACGATTGTGCAATGGTTAGTCGCCACGTAGGTTTTTGTTTAGAAGAAGAAAACGCTTTAACCGATGCTTACACTTTAGAGGTAAGCTCGCCAGGTATTGGTACGCCATTGGTTTTGGCTAGGCAGTTTCAAAAAAACGTGAACCGTACGCTAGCCATAAAATTAAAAAGTGGCGATAAGTTAGAGGGTGTTTTGTTGGCTGTGGCCGATGACAACGTAACTATCAGCGTAAGCGTAAAAGAAAAAGGAAAAAAATTAAGTAACGAAGATAAAGTAATTGCTAAAAGCGAAATTGTGGAAGCTTTAGTGCAAGTATCATTCAAATAAAAATAAGTTTAACATAATTATATAATGGAAAGTATTAATTTAATTGACTCGTTTCAGGAGTTTAAAGATTTTAAAAACATTGATAGGCCAACAATTATAAGCGTTTTAGAAGAGGTGTTTCGCAGTATGTTGCGTAAACGTTTTAATACCGACGAAAATTGCGACGTTATTGTAAACCCCGATAACGGCGATTTAGAAATTTGGAGAACCCGTACCGTAATGGAAGATGGTTTTTCTGAAGATGATGATTTAGAAATTGAACTTGCCGAAGTACATAAAATAGACCCCGAGTTAGAAGTTGGCGAAGATTTTATTGAACAAATAACCTTAGAAAGTTTTGGCCGTAGGGCAATTTTGGCCGCAAGACAAACCTTGGTTTCTAAAATTTTAGAATTAGAGAAAGACGAAATATTTAAAAATTATAAAGATAGAGTAGGCGAAATTGTAACTGGCGAGGTTTACCAAGTTTGGAAAAAAGAGACCTTAATTTTAGATGATGATGGTAACGAACTTATTTTACCAAAAACCGAGCAAATACCAGCAGATTATTTCAAAAAAGGCGATACAGTTAGAGCCGTTGTTTTAATGGTGGAGATGTTAAACAGTAACCCACGTATTATTATATCAAGAACTGCCCCCGACTTTTTAAAGCGATTATTTGAGCTTGAAGTGCCCGAAATTTTCGATGGCTTAATTACCATTAAAAAAATTGTTCGCGAACCAGGCGAAAGAGCAAAAGTTGCAGTAGAATCGTACGATGACAGAATTGACCCAGTGGGTGCTTGCGTAGGTATGAAAGGCTCTCGTATTCACGGTATTGTGCGTGAGTTACGTAACGAAAACATTGATGTAATTAATTTTACCAACAACATTTCATTATACATACAAAGGGCTTTATCTCCAGCAAAAGTATCGTCAATTAAATTAGATGATGATACTATGCGGGCATCGGTTTACTTAAAACCTGACCAAGTATCGCTGGCAATTGGCCGTGGTGGCCATAATATTAAGTTAGCTGGCAAACTTACAGGTTACGAAATTGATGTGTATCGCGAATCGAATGAAGAAGAGGAAGATGTTGATTTAGAAGAATTTAGCGACGAAATTGAAAGTTGGGTTATTGATGAATTAAAGAAAATTGGTTTAGATACCGCTAAAAGTGTTTTAGCGTTAACAGCCAACGAAATTGTAAAAAGAACTGATTTAGAACAAGAAACCGCGGAAGAGGTTTTAAGTATTTTAAGATCAGAATTCGAATAATTTTTAAATTGCGTTAAGATAAACGTACTTTTGTAGAAATTTAGCTAAAAGGGAATAAAATTAATGTCAGAAGACAGGAACATAAAAATTATAAAAGCGGCTAAAGAGCTGAATATAGGCATAAGTACTATTGCGGATTTTTTGAATGGAAAGGGTTTTAAAATTGAAGCCCGCCCAACTACAAAACTATCCGACGATATGTACGATGCGCTTTTAAAAGAATATCAAGGCGATAAAAACCTTAGAGAAGAGGCTAAAAATATAATGATTGGCAAAATCCGTAGAGATGATGCAAACCTAATTATTGATAAGCCCGAAGCAGTAAAGCCTGTTTACCCTGATTTTGAACCTGAAGAAATTTTAATTAAGAATACAGGAAGTAGCAATCCAACATTTGTTAGAGAAGCCGTTGTGGTACAAAAACCATTTGAAACCCCTGCTAAAGCCGTTGAAGTACCTCAACAAACATCGGGCGTTAAAATTGTGGGTAAAATTGATTTAGATAGCCTAAACTCCAAAACTCGTCCTGATAAAAAAACCAAAGAAGAAAAACAAGCCGAAGCTGTAACTGTTAAAGAAATTAAAGTAGTTGAACCTGCAAAGGTAGAAGTACCAAAAATAGTTACCCCAATAATAACAGCGTTTAAACCAACCGAAATCCCTGTAAAGGAAGAACCTGTAAAACCTGCAGAACCAATTATTGCTGAAACACCACAAGTTGTGCCCATAATTATTGTTGAACAACCAAACACAGAAGATATAAAAATTGCTGCACCAAAAGCAGCACCAAACACACCTAAAGCAGTTGAGGCTTTACCAACAGCAGCTATTGAAACACCTGCAACTGCCACCGAAGATGATGACGATGAGGTAATTAGAGCTAAAGCAAAACAATTAAGCGGGCCTAAAATTATTGGTAAAATAGAGCTTCCGGTATTTAAAAAGAAAGACCAACCGGTAGCATCATCATCAAACCCTAATGCTGCCGATAGCCGTAAAAAACGTAAACGTAAACCAGCACCAGGTGGTACGCCTGGGGCAAATAATAATACTCCTAGGCCTGCAGGTACACCGGGTACGGGCACACCATACCAAGGAAATAACCAAGGCGGTAGGCCACCACACGTTGCTGGCCAAGGCGGTGGTAATAGAACCAACAATTCACCAGCACCTGCACCAGGAGGGCGTGTGCCACACAAACGTGGTATGCCTTTGCCAGCTAGCTTACCAAAAGCCGAGCCTACCGAAAAAGAAATTCAGGATCAAATTAAAGCCACCCTTGCCCGCTTAAGTGGCGCAGGTAAATCAAGTAAATTTGCTCAACGTAGTAAATTACGTGGGCAAAAACGAGATAGAAATGCAGCATCGGTAGAGGAAGCGGCAATAGATCAAGAAATGCAAGCCAAGGTTTTAAAAGTAACCGAGTTTGTAACTGCAAACGAGTTGGCAACAATGATGGATGTTTCGGTAACCGAAATTATATCAACCTGTATGAGCATTGGTATGTTTGTATCTATTAACCAACGTTTAGATGCCGAAACATTAACCATAGTAGCCGATGAGTTTGGTTACGAAGTACAGTTTGTTAGTGCCGAAGAAGAAGAAGTTAACCTTGAACAACAAGATAATGAAGAGGATATAAAACCACGGTCGCCAATTGTAACCGTAATGGGTCACGTAGATCATGGTAAAACGTCGTTATTAGATTTTGTGCGTAAAGCCAACGTAATATCGGGCGAAGCTGGTGGTATAACCCAACACATTGGTGCTTACGAAGTTTTAGTTGATGGGGATAAAAAAATTACTTTCTTAGATACACCAGGTCACGAAGCCTTTACAGCTATGAGAGCCCGTGGTGCAAAGGTAACTGATGTTGCAATTATAGTAATAGCGGCCGATGATACCGTAATGCCACAAACTACCGAAGCTATTAACCACGCAATGGCAGCAAACTTGCCTATTGTGTTTGCCTTTAATAAAATTGATAAGCCAGGGGCTAACCCCGAAAAAATTCGTGAACAATTATCACAAATGAATATTTTGGTTGAAGAGTGGGGTGGTAAATATCAAACCCAAGAAATTTCGGCCAAAACAGGTTTAAATATCGAAAAATTATTAGAAAAAGTATTGCTTGAAGCCGAATTATTAGAGCTAAAAGCTAACCCTAATAAACGAGCTGTTGGTACTGTAATTGAAGCTCAGTTAGATAAAGGCCGTGGTTACGTAGCTACCGTTTTAATTGAAGCTGGTACATTGCGTGTAGGCGACCCAATACTTGCTGGTTCGTATAGTGGTCGTGTAAAGGCGTTATATAATGAGAATGGTGCTAGAGTAACCGAAGCTGGCCCATCTGTACCTGTACAGGTTTTAGGTTTTCAAGGTGCGCCACAAGCTGGGGATAGATTTAATGGTGTAGAAAGCGAAACAGAAGCCCGCGAAATTGCCAATAAACGTTTACAATTACAAAGAGAACAAGGATTAAGAACCCAAAAACATATTACACTTGATGAAATTGGTCGTCGTTTAGCAATTGGTAATTTTAAAGAATTAAACATTATTATTAAAGGTGATGTGGATGGTTCGGTTGAGGCTTTATCAGATTCGTTACAAAAACTATCGACTGAGAAAATTGCAGTTAAAATTGTACACAAAGCAGTTGGACCAATATCCGAATCAGATGTATTGTTAGCAACCGCATCCGATGCTATTATTATTGGTTTCCAAGTTCGTCCGTCGGCGGGTGCTCGTAAATTAGCCGAAGCCGAAGAAATAGATGTTCGTTTATACTCTATCATTTACAAAGCAATAGATGAGATAAAAGCCGCTATGGAAGGTATGTTAGCACCAGAATTTGAAGAGAAAATTGTGGCCAATGTTGAAATACGTGATGTATTTAAAATTACCAAAGTGGGTACCATTGCAGGTTGTATGGTGTTAGATGGTAAGATAAACCGAAACAGCAAAATAAGAATTATACGCGAAGGTGTGGTGGTTTATACCGGCGAATTAGATTCGTTAAAACGCTTTAAAGACGATGTTAAAGAAGTATTAACTGGCTACGAATGTGGTTTAAATATTAAAAACTTTAACGATATTAAAGTAAACGATATTGTTGAAGCTTACGAACAAGTAGAAATTAAGAGAAAGCTTTAATAGCTTTTTCTTAATTTTTAATTATTACCCTAGTTCGATTGCCAAGTTTAATTAGCAGGTTGTTAATCAATTTTATTTACTGTTTAAGAGCGTTAACGATTGAAGCGATATCCTTTTTTCCGCTAATCCCCAAAGCGAAAACGTTTAAATACCCCTTTGGGGTTAGAGAAAAAAGATTTAGCGTAAAGCGTGTTAAAACGCCCAAATCATTATTAAACCTATATAAATTGAATTTTATTAATCAAACTCGGGTTATTACTCCCGTTTATTTTTAGAGAAACAATTCTCCTGTTTTTTCTTTTTAGCAACTTTAAGTTTTGAGCCCATTTACTACACAACTTTTGCAACAGTTTTATGCTATAAGCTACTTAGAATGGTTTGGGTTTATTACAGGTGCGTTATGTGTTTACTTAGCCGTTAAGCAAAATATTTTAAACTGGCCTATTTCTATTTTAAGTGTATTAACCTACATCTACATTTTCTACAACGCCAAATTGTATGGCGATACCATTTTACAGGTTTATTTCTTATTTACCGCCCTTTACGGATGGTATTATTGGCGTAACGGAGAAAATAAATCGCTAAAATCTACTCGGCCAGTTGTTAAAGTTACCCAAAAAGAGTGGCTAATAATTACAAGCCTTTTAATAGTTTTAAGTGCTTTTGCTGGATTTTTGTTAGATAAATACACCGATACCAATGTGCCCTATTACGATGCATTTTGTACCATTGCTAGTTTTATTGCACAATTTTTAATGACCCGCAAAAAGCTAGAAAATTGGCTAATTTGGATAGTTGTTGATATTTTATACATTCCACTTTACATACACAAAGGTTTATTTGCAACCGCTGTGCTTTATTTTTTATTATTGTTTATTGCTTTAAAAGGATTTTTAGATTGGAGAAAAGATTTGAAACCAACTTATGATTAAGCCACTAATAAAAATTGCCATTGTAGGTCCGGAAAGTACAGGTAAAAGCACCCTATCTAAACAATTGGCTGATTATTACCAAACGGTTTGGGTTCCCGAATATGCGAGGTACTATTGCGCTGCCTTAAAAACCCTTTGTACATTACAGGATGAAGAAAATATTTTTTTTGGACAACTAGCCTTAGAGGCAGCAATGGAAACTGTTGCAAAAAACAATATTTTAATTTGCGATACTACTTTTATTACCGTAAAAATTTGGAGCGATTACCAATTGGGTAAAACGCCGCAAGTTGTTTTAGACACTTTAAAAACACACCCTTACCATTTTTATTTATTAATGGACATTGATTTGCCGTGGGAACCAGATCCTTTACGGGATTTTGAAAACTTAAGCGAACACTTTATGCAAGTTTGGCACCAAGAATTACAAGCTTTAAATGCTAATTACAATGTTGTGGGCGGTAAAGAAGATAGGCTTATAAACGCAATAACAACTATTAATGCTTTTTTAAATAATATTGTGTAAATGGTTATATACCTTAATTAAAAAAGTTGTTTAATTTATAAAACAGCCTAGTTTACTTTTTCTTTCGGCTTTTATTACCTTCGGTAATCTGGTTTATTAACGCTCCCCACGCAAGTGGATTTAGCAAAGGGTTTACTTGTACACCAGTTTTATTTACTAACCCATTATGGTTATTGTTAAAGGTTAACGAATTATTTTCGCTACCATCTCGAGGCAATGATGCCACCAAACTACGTAAGCTTTCGCTTGATAAATTTTTGCGGGCAATTTCTAAATCATCGTCGGCAAATTTCATTGTCAAAAAATCTTTTTTAAACTCATCTGTACTTGCCCAAGGAAAAACACGTACCATGGGCAGCATAATATTATCGGATTTTAGTTTAATAATGGCTGTAAATTTTTTCTCTGTTAAGTTTTGGGGAATAATTATGGTTACCTTTTTATATCCTACCGATGAAAATAAAAGGCTATCGCCCTCGTGGCAAACAAAAGAAAAATAACCTTTATAATTTGCGCTATAAGTTTGATTAGTGTTTTTAATTTTAATATTTACATAAGGCACAACACTATTGCTATCGGCATCGTAAATTACGCCCGAAAATTGTACCACATTTTTTGTTTCTTGTTGCGCAAACAAGCTACAAACCAAGCACATTAGCGTACCCAAAAACAAATATTTTAACATACACAAATATAAATTTTAATAATAAATGGCCTTTGCGGCCTACGGTTAAATTGTGTTAAAGCCAAAAACCTTAGCCGTATAACGCTAAGGTTTTTAAAATCGCTATATTATGAAACAAAAAATTATCTTAAATTTTCGGGTAAAACGGCATTAGGATCGTCAATAGCGGTTAAATTTAAGGCTTCAACTCTTGTAATTTGAGGGACGGCTTTCATAATTGCTTGTTCTATACCAGCTTTTAAAGTCATAATACTCATAGGGCAAGATTCGCATGAGCCTAACAAGCGTAATATTACCACATTGTCGGCAGTAATTTCTTCGATAGAAACATTGCCTCCATCGGTTTCTAAATACGGCCTAATGGTATCTAATGCTGTTTCTACTTGTGCTCTTAATGTTTCCCCTACATTCATATTTGTTGTATTAAAAATCAAAAATAGCTTTTATTTATTTAAAATGTTGTAGCTGCGCTTAAAATGCATTTATTTGACAATAAATAGAAAAGTGGGATGCAGGTGTTATGGTTTGGGGGGATAGTATTTTAGAGTAAGCAACCAATTTCCAACACAACCCAACTAATAATTTAAGCCTACACCAAACCCTACCCCCATATCGCTATCGTAATGTGTGGTTACACCAAAATTTCTTTTGATTATATATCGCAAACCTGCCATATATTCTTTATCGGTATTCCACATTAAATTCATTCGTAAGCGTTTAGATACTGGTATATCCATCCGTTCAAATTGTAATCTAAAATTTCCATCCGTAAAAACTTCGGCCTGTGCTATAATAAGCATTGGCAAAGTGTAATTTATACCTGCACTAAATACCGAACGGATATCTTTTGTGCTTTGCTGACCGAAAATATTTTTTTCAATCATTCCCTTATCCATTTTTCTATATCTCCAATCGAAACCAATAAAGGGCATTAGCCATTGCATTTTACCAATATATCGGCCAATATGTGTTTCGGTTTCGTAGCCATGATGGTCATTGTACCCCAATCGCCACTCTGTACCAATGCTCCAACGTGTATTGCTAAGCATTGCCATACCATCGTTTCCGTTGGTTGCAAAATCGTTATCGGCCATAAAATGAAAATTTCTATCGTCGGCAAATAATTTACGTTGTGCTAATTTTGGATTGGGAATTAATGGATTTGCTGCTTGGTTTTCATAGGTAAAAATCCTCCCCATCCCCGCCATCATGTGGTACAATATATGGCAGTGAAAAAACCAATCGCCCTCTACATTGGCATTAAATTCCAAAGTATCGGTTTCCATTGGCATAATATCTACCACGTTTTTTAATGGTGCATAATCGCCTTGGTCGTTTAATATTCTAAAATCGTGACCGTGTAAGTGCATTGGGTGGCGCATCATAGAGCCGTTGTATATGGTAATGCGTACATTTTCCCCTTTTTTAATAAGAATTTTATCGGTTTCGGAAACTACTTTGTTGTTTAAGCTCCAAACATAACGGTTCATATTTCCGGTAAGTTCGAAATAAAGGTTTCTTGTTCCATCAGCACTAGTCCAATCCCCCCGACCATCAATCACCGCAGCCCCCGAAGGGGGAGATTGCTTCGTGTACTCCCCCTTCGGGGGCTGGGGCGATTTAGGAAGATTTGTTTTGGTAGGCGATTTTAGCATGGCATAATTTAAGGTTGTAATATCCGAAAGTTCATTACTGTTATAATTGGCTTCGGTCATTTTGTCTCCTCCCTCCGCCCTCCCCAAAGGGGAGGGAACGCCAGTAATTTCTGGGTACATTACCACATTCATATCCATTTGATTGTACGACATCTTCATCCCCATATCATCTAAATCCCCATTCATTTTCATCATGCCATTCATCATTTTCATGCCTTCAAAATACTTTAATTTTGGTAAAGGTTGTGCCAGTTGCTTAATACCTTGGCCTAAATATAATGATGCTGATTTTGTTCTATCTTCGGAAGTTACCAAAAATTCGTATGCTGTTTTGTTATTGGGTATAGTTACAATAACATCATAGGTTTCGGAAACAGCAACTATTAATCTGTCCACCTCAACAGGTTCCACATCGTTACCATCGTTGGCAACAACAGTAATTTTTCCGCCAGCATAGGTTAACCAAAAATAGGTTGAAGCGCCACCGTTTGAAATTCTTAATTTTATTTTATTCCCCGAGCTGAAGCTCGGGGCAATGGATTCATTCTTTCCGTTAATGAGAAATTTTTCATAACAAACATCGCTTACATCCATAGCATTCATTCGCTTCCATTCGTTGGTAAGTTTGGTTTTGAAATGCCCCTGTCTAATTGCTTCGGAATAGCTTTGTGTTGTACCTTTTTGTATGGCAAACCAATCGGTTGCGTTGTGTAACATTCGGTGTACGTTATTTGGGTTTACGTCCGTCCATTCGCTTAAAATAACGGGAATTGTTGGCAAATCATCAATGCCTTTTCTAAAATCCTCTCTCCCCGCCCTCTCCAAAGGAGAGGGGGCTTTTTTAAGCATTATAAACGAGCCATACATACCAATTTGTTCTTGCAAACCCGAATGGCTATGGTACCAATGCGTACCATGTTGTATAATTGGGAAAGTATATTTATGAGTTGTGTTGGGCTCTATGGGCATTTGTGTTAAATACGGAACGCCATCTTCTTTGTTTGGCAAGAATAATCCATGCCAATGTAATGATGTACTTTCTTTTAACTGGTTATGTACATAAATTTCGGCCGTATCCCCTTCAGTAAACGTTAAAGTTGGCATAGGTATTTGGCCGTTTACGGCAATAGCTCGCTTTGGTTTTCCCGAGAAATTTACAATGGTATCTTTAACAAATAAATCGTAACGAACAACTTTTTGAGCTGTTGCACTAAACGTAATTAGTAATATTATAATTGATAATTTGAATTTCATTATATTAAGTTGCAACATTTAATTTTAATGCTAAAGGGAGTTATTGTAATTATAAGAAATGTGTATATTGATACATTTTTGGGCGTTTCCTGCCTGCCGGTAGGCAAGGTAACACGCTGTACGCTACCTGCCTGCCGGTAGGCAAGTATCTTTTTTATTTTTATATCCCCCCGACCCCCGAAGGGGGAGAAACAAAGAAAAAAAGGATGCCGCTGCCATCGTTAACTCTCTTTGCTCGTAAAAAAAGCGTCTGTAAATTTAATTACCATCTATTTTTCTTTTTTAAAACGTGTAAACAATTTAAATTGTTTACACATTTTTAATTA
>JAYULE010000048.1:0-4574 GCA_043763845.1 Sphingobacteriales bacterium | reverse complement strand
TACAATTACATTTATTGGGTTTCCAACGCCATTATTTACCAAATAATTGGTTAAAATACTTGCTTGTAAGCTATCTAAGCCTCGGTTAAAAGTTAAAGTTATGGTAAGTTCATCTTTTAAAACTGCACTATTTAATAATAATGGAGTCGTAGTTTTATTACTTAAATATATTGAATTTACTTTTCCGGGAGTACCGCCGGTTGCACTAATGCTTGCACTATAGTTTTGCGATGGTTTACAAACCGATTTTGGGTCTATCAATTCTAAACTATAACCACCACCTTTTTTAACAGCATCTTTATACCAAGTATCATTGTAATTTACGTTGTTTATAATTGTGCCTAACGGGTTTACTAATTTTAGTTGGCTGCCGCTATTTGTTAAAGCCGGAAAAGTAATGCCAAACGTTCGTCCATAAGGTTTAAAAGAACTGGTATCAGCTCGGGCACATAAAATTAAATATTCGTTTGGTTTTATAGTTTCTTTATCAAATGTATAGGTTGATGTTAGCGTACCATATTTAAATCCTTTTAAGGGAATTTCCAAAGAGGTGGTATTCCATAACTCTATAAATTCCGCATCGGGTAGGCCAATTATTGGAGACGGATCGGCAAAAATTTCATTAATTACAATATCATTTACCTTGGTAATATATGGTTTAATGTAGTTAAACGCAGAGCTTAAAGCTTGTATTATGGTATTGCCTTTAGTGTCTTTTATGTTAATTATACTTAAACTGTAATTTCCGGTATTAAAGCCCGTAGCATAATCTAGTGTAACTAGTGCCCCATTTACAGTGGCTGTTTTGGGTAGGATGTTGCCTGGTGTAATTTTATAGTTATTGATGTTTGAGGCTTCGGTAACACCTAAGCTTTCGTTAAAAGTAAGTTCTATTTTATTATCTCCTACCAAAATAAATTTAGATAAAGTAGGGGGCGAAATATCGTTAACGGTAAATGGTTTGCTTACAGGAAGTAAAATAGCGTTGCCTTTTGCATCTTTTATATTGGTAATATTTAAGGTAAAATTGCCAGTACTAAAAGCTGTTGCATAATCTAAAGTAACTATTGCACCGTTTACCGAAGCCGTTTTTGGCAATATATTGCCTGGCGTAATTTTATAATTATTTAAGTTTGATGCTTCGGCAAGGCCAAGGGCTTCGTTAAAAACCAATTCTATTTTGTTATTACCTATTAAAGTTAAAGTATTTAATGTTGGCGGGGTAACATCGGCTAGTGCAAATGCCTTTATAATAGGTTGTGCAATGGCATTTCCTTTAAAATCTTTTATATTAGTGATATTTAAGTTATAATTACCTGTTATTATGGGATTTGTATAATCTAGAGTTATTATTTCGCCATTTACAGTTGCTGTTTTAGGTAAAATATTACCTGGTGTAATTTTATAGTTATTGATGTTTGATGCTTCGGTTACACCCAATGCTTCGTTAAATGTAAGTTGTAATTTTGTTTCATTTATTACCAATAAATTAGAGAGTGTTGGTGGGCTAACATCGTTAATCAAAGTAGTAATCAAAAAATCATCGAAAGCAAACTTGTCGGCTTGGGTTTTGGTATATTTACATTGTACGCCAAAAAAAGCCGATGTAGTAAAGGTATTATCAAGTTTTGTACCTTCTAATACGTAATTGATGCCGCCAGTAATATCGGTTTTTAGTTCCCATAAACCAGCATCTGTACGGGTAACTAAAACATTAGCTAATAACTGACCGGCAACTGCTCTTGCTTTGGGTGGGCCATCAATAATTTTAACCGAAGTTGTACCTGTTTGCCTAAACAAATCGTACGAATCTGCATTTCCTGTCTCGCCAATTAAAATGTAATATCCATTTAATGAAGCACTTAAATCAGATTTGTCGGCGGTTAAATACACTCTAACTTGGTTTCCTGTAGATGGGTCGAGAGCTAATTTCACCAAAAAACTCCACTTGGTATTTAGCGCCAAGGTATTTGTGGTGTACAAATTTACCGTTTTGTCTACTATATTTACTTTTGTTTGTAATTGCTTGGTGACGTTTACGGCGTAATCGGTAACATTACCTTGCCAAATAGGTGCAGTGGTAAAATTTCCATCCGTAAAATTATCGTTTAGTTGCGCAAAGGCACAATTAACTCCTAAAAAAATCAAAAAAACTAAAAACTTTCTCATATTTGTACCATAATATTTTCTAAAAATACTAAAACAATAATAAATTAATATTAAAATAATAATAAATGAAAGTTGCAGTTGTAGGCGCAACCGGCCTTGTGGGTACGGTAATGTTAAAAGTTTTAGCAGAGCGCAATTTCCCAGTTACCGAGTTAATACCCGTTGCGTCAGAAAAAAGCAAGGGTAAAGAAATTGATTTTAAAGGGAAAAAGTACAAAGTTGTAACTGTTAGTGAAGCTATTGCTATGGTACCAGATGTGGCATTGTTTTCGGCTGGTGGGTCAACGTCAACAATTGAGGCACCAAAATTTGCAGCTGTTGGCACAACTGTTATAGATAATTCATCGGCTTGGCGCATGGACCCAACAAAAAAATTGGTAGTGCCCGAAGTTAATGCATCGGTATTAACCAATGAAGATAAAATTATTGCCAACCCAAATTGTAGTACTATACAAATGGTGGTAGCTTTAAAACCACTTCACGATACTTATAAAATTAAACGTGTTGTAGTATCAACTTACCAATCTGTTACAGGCACAGGTGTAAAAGCTGTTGTGCAACTAATGAACGAGCGTAAAGGTATAGTTGGCGAAATGGCGTATGCTTACCCAATTGATTTAAATGTTATTCCGCAAATTGATGTTTTCACCGACAATGGTTATACCAAAGAAGAGATGAAAATGATTTTGGAAACCAAAAAAATTATGGGCGATGACAGTATACAGGTTACCGCAACCACAGTACGCATACCAGTTATGGGTGGCCACTCCGAATCATTAAACATTGAGTTTGAAAACGATTTTGATTTAGCCGAAGTTAATCGTTTACTTACCGCCCAAAGTGGTATTATAGTTGTTGATGATCCTGCAAACGCAAAATATCCAATGCCTATGGATGCTCACGAAAAAGATGAAGTTTTTGTTGGGCGTATTAGACGTGATTTTTCACAACCTAAAACCTTAAATATGTGGTGTGTTGCCGATAATTTACGTAAAGGTGCGGCAACTAATGCAGTACAAATTGCCGAATACTTGCTATCGGTTAAACTTATAGGTTAACACATATTTAAATTTTAATCCCTGCACATGTTTTTCATTTGCGGGGATTTTTATTTCTACCTATTTGCAATTTTTCTAATTTGTGGCTCTTTTATTGTACAATATAAATTACTTGCAAAAGGTTTTGTTGTTTAATTGTAATTTCGCAATAAATTTCACTTATTATTTAATTATTTTAAAATTAACCATAACTTTGTTGTTATTATAGCAATTACTATTATCAATTATTGAATTTATACAAACAATTTAAATCTTTATATATATGTTTTACAGTTTGCACCAAATGGTTACAGAAAACGCTGATAATGTTATAAATAAAAACTCGGTTGTGCCTACAAAATATAAAGTAGCTGCAATAAATGATGCATCGGGAACTATTGTTGATGTATTAAAAGCGCAACTAGAAAGCGGAAAACTTAAAGAATTAATAAAGTTTTTTCAAACCTCGGGTATTGAGAACAGTTTTTTAATCTCAATAATAACCAAAAAATACGCTAACCGTTTAAACAGGTATTACAGTATTAATATGGATGATGCAAAAAACATTGCCGATAAATTGATACCCAATGTAATGAAAAATTTTATTTCCGTCACCAAACAAGAACCAAATACCGAAGAAAATATGTTCTCTTTTTTAAATTGGTTAAGTGGTAATACTATTAATTTTGAGGCATTATTTGTAAAAATGAAAACTGTACAGCTTGCATAGTTTTATTGAAAATGGTTTAATAACATTTCTTTTTTTTAGTTCTAAAATTGAAATAAAAATCGCAACCCTTAAATTACGTTTAAAATTTAGATAAGCATTAACCCAATTTATTTGGGCTAATGTTCTAAATAAGTCCCAAAAATATTTTCTATATTTTCCTTATTCAAAGCTAAAGCATTGGCAGTTTTTTTGCAACTTTGTTATATCTAAACTCGAATTGTATTGGTATAAATTTGTTGAACTTTTTACAAAATAATTACATGCCTTGTTGCCAATTGGCAAGGTCGTTTTTTTTATTATCCTAAAAAACAATACACTAAAAGCGTATTAAATTTTTAGCCAGTTATATAAACCTTTTCATTTAAAATAACCAGGAGCCATTGTAGCGAATGCAAAATTTACGTTTTTTTATTGGTAAAGCTTATATTTATTTTACCGTAACCAATTTGTGCAAATAATATTTCCATGTAAATTTTTTATTAACATTGTAAACCAAAAAACCTTTAAAATATTTAATGATGAAAAAAATTAACCTACTTTTTATTGCAATTCTATTCAGTTTTTTTTGTTTTGCACAAAAAAACAAGAACGCTATATACATAAGTAAAGAATACAGCATATATCCAAATGCTGTTACT
>JAYULE010000047.1:0-4575 GCA_043763845.1 Sphingobacteriales bacterium | reverse complement strand
GCCCCACATACATTCGTACTCTACTAACATCTTCAGTTGCTCTTGCCATTAAATCTCCGGTATTATTGCGACGATAAAAAGCCAAACTAAGTTGTTGATAATGAGCGTAAATTTCGTTTTTTAAATCATACTCTATACGCCTTGATGTTAAAATGATGGTTTGTCGCATAAAAAACAAAAACAAACCACGCATTAGGGCAAGCAACAAAACTAAAGTGCCAAAAAGAAGTAAACTACCCCCAAAAATTTTATATATAATTTTCTGTTGCTCAAACCCGTAAAAAAGGCGATAAAGCGCAATATTTTCATTAACCAAATCAAATGCAATACGAATTACTTGTGCAGGTAAAACTGCAAAAAGGTTTGATAAAATTACAAACAAAGCACCTGGCAATAAATGCTTGCGATATTTGTAAAAAAACTTGTTTAAATACGCTAAATCTTTCATATCAGTAGCAATTTTATAATGTTGCTTTTCTTTTTACATACAAATACAAACTCTCAACCTTAGTACGAGCCCAAGGAGTTTTACGCAAAAAAGTTAAACTTGATTTTATACTTGGGTTGCTTATAAAGCAATTTATTTTAATTTCGGATGCTAAATAATCCCAGCCTTTTTTTGTTACCAAATAAGTTAATATGTTTTCGAGGGTTATATTGTGAAGTGGGTTATTTTTTTGGGTTTCCATTATTTTTGTGATTTCAATAAAGCTATTTTTTATTTAATTCTTTCAAAATAAAAATTGTATTGATTGAATAAAAATACTTTCTTCATATCTAAACAATAAAATCAAAGTTCAGTAATAATACCCAATACAAAAATATAAAAAACTAAAGTTTTGAAGTAAAATATGAAGATGATTTTGAGCTTATTTATTTACTTTTAATACTTACATCCATTATTGTGCTCTTTGCGCTTTTACTTTAAGTTTTTTGCAGTAAAAATAATTTTAGGTTTACTGTAAAGAACGTAAAGCTTTACACAAAGTCTAATACTTTTATACCCCGCTAATTTTATAAAAACGCTGGCTTATAAAATATTTTTAAGCATTAAATTAACACGTATTAAAAATTTACTTATTTCGAAAATTTATTAAAAAATATTTATCTTATAAATTAAAACCAAAATTGATTTAATATTTATTTATAAAACCGTAAACCCGCTAAAATATTTTAATTTCGCATAAAAATAAAATTTATTTAATGAGTTTAATAAAATCAATTTCGGGTATTAGAGGTACAATTGGCGGTTTAGCAGGGCAGGGTTTAACCCCACCCGATGTGGTAAAATTTACCGCCGCTTATGGCAAATGGGTATTAGAAAATTCGGGAATCAACAAAATTGTGATAGGTAGAGATGCCCGTATATCGGGCCAAATGGTGCGTAGTTTAGTGGTAGGCACTTTACAAGGAATGGGAATTGATGTAATAGATTTAGGCTTATCTACAACGCCAACGATAGAAATTGCCGTACCATTAGAAAAAGCTGGTGGTGGCATTATTATTACTGCAAGCCATAATCCCAAACAATGGAATGCCTTAAAGTTGTTAAACAGTGATGGCGAATTTATCAGCGCAAGCGAAGGAGAAAAAGTTTTAGAATATGCCGAAAACGATTTGTCTTTCGCCGATGTTGACCAATTGGGTAGCTTAACTTATGATGATACTTATTTAAAAAAACATATAGATGCCGTATTGGCTTTGCCGTTGGTTGATGTTGCAGCCATTAAACAAGCAAATTTTACTATAGCTATAGATTGTGTGAACAGTACTGGTGGTTTGTTTTTACCATCTTTATTAAACGCATTGGGTGTGCAAACTATTTTTCCAATTCATTGTAATCCTGATGGGCATTTTGCACACAACCCCGAGCCTTTGCCCGAAAATCTGCAAGATTTGGCCAACGAAGTTATACGTACAAAAGCCCATTTAGGCATAGCAGTAGATCCCGATGTAGATAGATTATGTTTTGTTTGCGAAGATGGAGAAATGTTTGGCGAAGAGTATACTTTAGTGGCTGTTGCCGATTTTGTGTTGCAAAACACACCAGGTAATACGGTGTCAAATCTATCATCAACTCGGGCGTTGCAAGATGTTACCGAAAAAGTAGGCGCCAAATACAATGCAGCAGCAGTAGGAGAGGTTAACGTTGTAAATATGATGAAAGCCACAAATGCCATTATTGGTGGCGAAGGAAACGGTGGCGTAATTTACCCGGCATCGCACTACGGCCGAGATGCCTTGGTAGGCATTGCGTTGTTTTTAACGCATTTAGCAAAATTTGGTAAAACTGCTTCTTTATTAAGAGCAAGCTACCCAGCTTATTTTATATCAAAAAATAAAATTACCCTAACAGATGATATGGAAATTGATGGCTTACTATTAAAGGTTGAAGAAAAATATAAAGCACAGCCACACAGCACCATTGATGGTTTAAAAATAGAATTTGATAAGCAATGGGTTCACTTACGAAAATCTAATACAGAACCAATTATTCGTATTTACTCCGAAGCTAATAGCGAGTTTGTTGCACAAAACCTTGCCGAAAAAATTATTACAGATATAAAAGAGATTTTATACCCTTAAAATCCCAATAAATGGAAAAAATTTATTTTGATAATGCTGCAACAACTGCTTTAGACCCAGAAGTATTAAATGTGATTACAAATGTGATGTGTAATTATTACGGCAACCCATCATCTATCCACAGCCACGGCCGCCAAGCAAGAACACTTATAGAAAAAGCTCGTAAAACTGTTGCTAGCTTATTAAATACTGCACCAGCCAATATTTTCTTTACATCGGGTGGTACCGAAGCCGATAATATGGCTATAAAATGCAGCATACAAAGTTTTGAAATTACCCATGCAATAACATCAAAAATAGAGCACCATGCTGTTTTACACACCTTAGAAGATTTAGAAAAACGAGGAATTGTTTGTTTAAGTTATGTACAAATTGATGAAAAAGGAAACATTGATTTAGCGCATTTAGAAGAACTTTTAAAAACCAATTCACGTAGTTTGGTATCTTTAATGCAAGCCAATAACGAAATTGGTACACTAACTGATATACAAAAAGTAGGCGAAATTTGCCAAGCACACAACGCTATTTTTCACACAGATACAGTACAAACCGTTGGGCATTTTAAACACGATTTAAGTACTTTAAAAGCACATTTTATAGTTTGTGGTGCCCATAAATTACATGGTCCAAAAGGCGTGGGGTTTTTATATGTTAACCCTTCAATTAAAATTAACCCCTTAGTATTTGGGGGTGCACAAGAACGTAATATGCGTGGTGGTACCGAAAATATTTATGGTATAGTAGGCCTAGCCAAAGCATTAGAATTAGCTTACGCCGATATGGATGCGCATAAAACACATATCCAAAACCTAAAAAAATACATGATGCAAGCTTTAAAAACACAGTTGCCAGCTTGTTGCTTTAATGGCGAAACTGATGACGATAAAAGCTTATACACTGTTTTAAACGTAAGTTTCCCAGAAATGGAAATGGCCGATATGCTGCTTTTTAATCTTGATATTAGTGGAATTTCAGCATCGGGTGGTAGTGCTTGCTCTTCGGGTTCAAATATAGGCTCACACGTGTTGGCTGGTATAAATAGTAATCCCAAAAGGCCGTCAATTAGGTTTTCATTTTCTAAGTTTAATACCACTGCCGAAGTTGATTTTGTAGTACAAAAGTTAAAAGAAGTTTTTGTTTAATTTTAATATACTGCTTTTATTATTTTAAACTTCCAAAAACTAAACTGTGTAAAAAGTATTGTAAATTTTTTAAATCTTTATCATTACCAAAATCAGTAAGCGATGGTAGGTTAATCATAAAAAACTCTTGAAAATGTGCTATTTCAATTAAACTGCTGCTTAATGATTTAGAAAATTTATAATCGGGCTTTAACCCTAAAATAATTTGACTAATGCGGGCACATAAATCTTTGTAAGGCTTAAAAAGCTGGTTTTTATTATGCTCGGTAACTTGGTGGGTAAGGTAGGTTTTAGAAGAATCGGTAATAATAATTTTTTGTAGATGGGCTTTGTTAATAAAATGTTGATTTGCCGTTTGTGGCTGTTGCGATGTTAAAATGGCGATAATAATTTCTAGTTTTTGTTGGGCACTTGCAATGTTATTGGTATGAAAAACAACTTGATAATCTAACCAGTACCAATACCCATCTACAATATAAGTAAGCAATTTATGTTTGTTTTCAAAATAACGGTAAATAGTGGCCTCGGTCGATCCAATAGCATCGGCCAGTTTTTTAAAGGTAAAAAATTCAATCCCATTTTCGCTAATTAGTTGTGCGCCAATGTTTATTATTTTTTTTCCTATTTCTGTATTTTCGGGGTTACGCAAAAACAAATGCGTATTCATTTTTGGGTATATTTGCCATTCCATTGTGTAAATATATGATTTATGTATTTATATAGTAGTGATAGTAAACTTTACAATAATTTTACTTTAAGCATAGATAGCAATACTTTAATTAATGCAAATTGCAACTTTTTAAAATTTAATTTACCCTATGGCCGATAACTTACAGTATAATTTAAA
>JAYULE010000046.1:0-4591 GCA_043763845.1 Sphingobacteriales bacterium | reverse complement strand
CTTAATAAAAACATTAACGAATCTGTCCCAGCAGCTTTTTCTTGTATGTATTCGGTATGGCCAGCAAACCTAAAATCATCACTTTGTATATTGTGTTTGTTTATTGGTGCGGTTATTAAGGCATCAATTTTACCAGCTATTAAATCTTCCGTAGCTATTTGTAACGATAAAAAAGCGTATTTACCGCCTATTTCGTTTTGCGTACCTAAATCAATTTTCACATCTTCATCCCAACAATTAATCATATTGGGTTTATTGCGTTGCGCTTGCTCTGGGCTATTAACTACTTGAAAACTAAAGTCGTTAATACCTAAAGCCTTTCGATGGTACGATGCTACCTTGGTATGCCCATAAACAATAGGTGTACAGTATTTGTAAATTTGGTTATCTAATAAAGTTTTAATAATTACTTCTAACCCAATTCCATTGGTGTCGCCAATAGAAATTCCAATTTTTAGCGGTTCGCTCATCAATTAAATTATAAATATTTGCTTTGTTATTTTTTTTCGTCAAGTTTTCTTTGTAATTCCTCCATTTGCTTTTTTAGTTCAGCTAATGCTTCATCTTTTAGTTTTAATTCGTCCAAAAATCTTTTCTTTTCGTCGTCAAAAATGGCATTAATGGTTCTTATTGCTTCTTGTTCGTTTTCAATTTTCAATTTCTCGGCTGGGTTAGTTCCCGAGTGATGTAAAATATCCGTCACAATTTTTATTTCTTCAATATCTACTTCGTGTGTAAATTCTTTTATAATTTTTTTGTCGTCCACAAAGTTAGTTTGTTCAAAAATGCTCAATAATTTATCCAGTTTTGTTTGGTAACTGTTGGTTACTCGTTCTACTTGTACTATGCAACTATCGTGAGTAAGTTTTTCTACAAAATCGCTTTTAGTTGCTAAAATAATATTATTAACTAAGTCTTTATAGTTTCGCACAACGTGTAAGCAAGGAGTGTTTATTTCGGGAAGTTTAAATCCTAAAATGTAAATAGTAGTTATAGGTAATATTACTTTTTGGTTGTTTATAATATCTTCTTTCTTATACTGCTCGGCCAAATAGTTTCTAAACCGCATTAAATCTATCTGATTTTTTGCTTTTTGTATTTCTATTAATATTTTTTTTAGTTCGCCACTTTCGGTTTTAATAGTGGCAATAAAATCAAGGCGGTACACCCAAATTGAGTGTCGTTGGTTAATTCTGGCCTCGTATTTCTCTACATCTTTGGGATTGTTAAAATCAAACTCTCCTTCATAAGTATATTCTTGCGGCTTTACCTCAATGGTTTCTATATTTTGGTTTAAAAGTGTGCTAATAAAAAACTTAGCAACCCTTTCGTTTTCCATCATTCGTTTAAAAACTACATCGTATATGGGGTTGGCAATTACCATTATTAATTATTTTTAAGTTAATGCAAACATACAAATTTTAGTTTGGGTACTCTAATGTTAGGCTTTGCTTGGCGTGTGGCATAAACCATAGACTGTATTTTACAAATTGGCACTAATCAATTATTTTTAAAGCAATTTATCTTTACACCATCAAAATTAATAAGTTTGTGCAAATAGAAATTTTAGAAATGAGTTTGGTTAGGGCAAAAAAACATTTAGGGCAGCACTTTTTAACCGATAAAAACATTGCGCAAAAAATTGTAAACAGCCTTCAATCTACCAATTTGTACAGTAAAGTGTTAGAAGTTGGGCCTGGTATGGGCATATTATCCGATTTTTTATTGCAAAAAACCGAATTTGAAACCTACTTAATTGATATTGATACCGAATCGTTTTTATATCTACAAAAACAATATCCCGCCCTGGGCGATAAATTAATTAATAACGATTTTTTAGCACTCAATTTTAAATCGGTTTTTCCAGCTGCTTTTGCAATAATTGGTAATTTTCCATACAATATATCATCACAAATATTATTTAAAATTTTAGATAATTACCAACAAGTGCCCGAGGTGGTGGGTATGTTTCAAAAGGAAGTTGCCGAGCGAATTGTGGCCAAACCTGGCAGTAAACAATATGGTATATTAAGCGTTTTTTTACAGGCATATTATAATTGCGAATATTTGTTTACCGTAAAAGCTGGTGTATTTAATCCGCCACCAAAAGTATTATCGGGAGTTATACGCTTAAGTCGAAACGAGGTTATGGAGTTAAATTGTAACCAAAAACTATTTTGGCAAGTAGTTAAAGCAGGTTTTAACCAACGCCGTAAAACGTTAAGCAATGCGTTAAAATCTATAATTGCCAAAGAAAACCAAGACGAACAACCCGTTTGGACTTTGCGAGCCGAGCAATTGAGTGTTGCCGATTTTGTGGCTCTTACCCAAACCATTACCCAAACACGTGTATGAACAAACTTAAAATTTTAATTGCCGATGCATTGCACCCTGCCTTTAAACAAGGTGCGCAAGATTTAGGTTTTGATGTTACCGATGCCCCAAATATTACCCGAGCCGAGGTGTTAAATTGTATTGCTGATTTTGATGGAATTGCTATACGCACCAAGTTTAGAATTGATAATGAGATATTTGATGCTGCTACAAACTTAAAATTTGTTGCTCGGGCTGGTGCAGGAATGGATAATATTGATGTCGCCATTGCCCAACAACGTAATATAAAATTAATTAACGCACCCGAAGGTAATTGCGATGCAGTTGGTGAACACGCCATAGGTTTGTTGCTTTCACTGATGAATAATTTACGCCAAGCCGATAATCAAATTAGAAACGGGGTGTGGGACAGGGAAGGCAACCGTGGGTACGAACTTAAAGATAAAACTGTGGGTATTATTGGTTACGGCCATACGGGCAAGGCTTTTGCGCAAAAAATTAAAGGTTTTGGTGTAAATATTATTGCTTACGATAAATACAAATATCGTTACAGCGATAACTTTGTACAAGAAAATAGTATGGAGCAAATTGTAAAATATGCCGATGTTTTAAGTCTGCATATTCCGCTTACTCGCGAAACCAAACAAATGGTTGATGACGAGTATTTACTACATTTTAAAAAACCAATTTTCTTTTTAAACGCTTCACGCGGAGAAATTGTAAACACACAAGCCGTACTTAATGCCATTAAAAACGGTAAAATTTTGGGTGCAGGATTGGATGTTTTGGAAGTAGAAAAGCATCCCGCCTTAGCGGAACAGCTTTTTTACAATGAATTGATAAACTGCCCTAAAGTGATTTTAAGTCCACATGTTGCGGGTTGGACTATAGATTCGTACCGTAAAATATCGGAAGTTTTAGTGGAGAAATTAAAAAATTTGGATTTATAAAAACAAAACATTTATCTTCGTATTCACATTTTAGCAAGACTATGTATGCACAAGCACATATAGTCTTGTTTGTTTTTTAGGACTTGGCCAAACGCTGGCCTTTTTTATTCATTAAGCAATTGACTTATTATGACAGAGGTATCGTATTTTACTAAAGAAGGGTTAGAAAATTTAAAGCAAGAATTATATTACCTTAAAGGCGAAGGCCGAAAAAAAATATCGGCAGCTATTGCCGAAGCGAGGGATAAAGGAGATTTATCGGAAAATGCCGAGTACGATGCTGCAAAAGAGGCACAAGGGCATCACGAAGCAAAAATATCTAAACTTACCAACACGTATGCAAATGCGAGGTTAATAGACGAATCGAAATTGGATACCTCAAAAGTTTTGGCCTTATCAATAGTTAAAATAAAAAATACCAACAACGGTGCAACCATGACTTACCAATTGGTAGCCGAAAACGAAGCCGATGTTAAAACAGGTAAAATATCTATAAAATCGCCTATTGCACAAGGTTTGTTAGGAAAGCAAGTAGGGGATAAAATAGAAATTTTAGTGCCAGCTGGTGCTATGGTTTTTGAAATTTTAGAGATTAGTAGGTAATATTTTTACAAATTGCTAACTAAAGTTTCGGAGCTAACTATGGTCTGCTGAAAAATTCAAAACTTAACAAAAACGTAAATTTTTTTTGGCGTAAATTGAAGCATTAAACAATTGTACTTTATCATTTATTATTTTGGTAATTATAATTCTATAAATTGATGTTATTGCAGAGAAACCATTACACATTATGCACTTAATTTTTACCCACAAGGATACTATCCCCGCCAGTTTGACTAAGTTGAGTACCATAAAGATGCTAGCAATTCAAGATTCGCTGGTATGTTTTAAGCTGGCTTTGATGTTTTTTAAACCATAAGATGTTTTTGCTTGTCCAAACTTACCCTCTATTGGCCTTCTTTTACCTGGCCTTACGTATTCTTTCTTTACCGCCGAAGGTCTGCCAAGGGGTTTGCCCAAGAGCCTGATACCTTTTTGTTTTAGCGTCTTTCGGTTTTCTCTTGTACAATATATTTGGTGGGCTAAAACCTCATTTGGGTAATATCCAAAGCGGTTTTTGTAGTTCTCCACATAATCTATCATGTGTTTACCTTCGTTAAAAGCGTCCCAACTCAACTCGTCTAAAAAAGCAAAACCATCTACCAGCTATACGTGTATTTTTGAACCAAACTCTACTTTTGCCGTAGGGCTAACGCATTTAAAAATTGTAAAATTATTTTCTTATAAAATTATTATTCTGTACTACG
>JAYULE010000045.1:0-17665 GCA_043763845.1 Sphingobacteriales bacterium | reverse complement strand
GGTTTTTAATACAGATATGGATATAGATGGTAACCCCGAAATAATTGTGTTGTACCAGAAAAACGATAAATACAAATCGGCAGATGTAATTTGCTTTGAATTTTTAAAAGATGCCAACAAAATTCGTTTTCCCGATTTAAGTTCCAAGACAAAAAAGCAATATCGGGGTAACGATAATTTTTATGTAAAGGAAGGTAAATTGTTTAGAGAAATAAACCTTTTTGATGAAGCTGATACCTTAAACACAAAACCAATAGCAAAAAAAGTAGTGCGTTACGGGTTAGAAGGAAATAATTTTACATTATACGAAGAAGAGTAGTTTAGGGTTTGTGATAATGGTTTTTTCTAAGTTGTTGCGTTAACGATGGCAGCGGCATCCTTTTTATTAATTGCGGTTGGCTAAAGCCATCCGCAATTAATAAAAAGATATAGCCCTTCCTTTGTCAGGATAAACTCCCAGCGTGTTAAAACGCCCTAATTACCCCAAAAACAACAAACTTATGTAATTGTAATTTTTGCCTTAGAATATAGCTACCCACACCTAAAACCTATCTAAAGCCCTAAAAAAAATCCCCAAAACCCACCTTAAAATATCACCTAAATTACTAACTTCGCATTCCTTACGATACAAAACATTTTCGTAAAATAAATTATGGCAGAAGATACAGAAGATCCAACAAACAGTCAGTTTGATAAAATAATTTCTATAAATATTGAGGAAGAAATGAAATCGGCGTATATCGATTATTCGATGTCGGTTATAGTTTCTAGGGCATTGCCCGATGTTAGAGACGGTCTAAAACCCGTTCACCGCCGGGTTTTGTATGGTATGCTAGATTTAGGTTTGGCCAGCAACAAGCCATATAAAAAATCGGCCCGTATTGTTGGGGAGGTTTTGGGTAAGTATCACCCACATGGCGATTCATCTGTTTACGATACCATGGTGCGTATGGCACAGCCTTGGAGCCTACGTTACCCCTTGGTTGATGGGCAAGGAAACTTTGGTTCGGTTGATGGCGATTCGCCAGCTGCTATGCGTTATACCGAAGCCCGATTTAAAAAAATGGCCGAAGAAATGTTGGCCGACATTAATAAAGACACCATAGATTACCGCTTAAACTTTGATGATTCGTTAGAAGAACCAACTGTTTTACCTGCTAAATTTCCTAACCTTTTGGTAAATGGAGCATCGGGGATTGCCGTGGGTATGGCAACCAATATGGCTCCACACAACTTAAGCGAAGTTATTGATGCAACCATTGCTTACATAGATAATAACGAGATTGAAATTGCGGAATTAATGCAACACGTAAAAGCTCCCGATTTTCCAACTGGTGGTATTATTTACGGTTACGAGGGTGTAAAAGAAGCATTTGAAACTGGCCGTGGCCGAGTAATGATGCGGGCAAAAGCGGAAATTGAAACTTTAGCCAACGATAGAGAACGCATTATTGTTTCGGAAATACCGTACCAAGTAAACAAAGCGGTAATGATTGAGCGTACCGCCGATTTGGTAAACGAGAAAAAGCTAGAAGGCATTTCGGAAATCCGCGACGAGTCGGATAGGGAAGGTATGCGGGTAGTTTATGAAATTAAACGTGATGCCAACGCCGCCATCGTGTTAAACAATTTGTACAAACACACCGCTTTACAAACATCGTTTAGCGTAAACAACATTGCATTGGTACATGGCAGGCCAATGATGCTGAATTTAAAAGATTTAATTCGCCATTTTGTTGATCATCGCCACGAGGTTGTTGTTCGTCGTACCAAATACGAGTTAAGCGAAGCCGAAAAACGAGCCCATATTTTAGAGGGTTTATTAATAGCTTTAGATCACATTGAAGAAGTTATTAAATTGATTAGAGCATCATCAACTCCTGATGAAGCCCGTGAAGGTTTAATAACCACTTTTAACCTTTCGGATATACAAGCCCGAGCAATTTTGGATATGACGCTTCGCCGTTTAACGGGATTAGAACGTGATAAAATAAAAGACGAACACGCCGAGCTAATGAAATTGATTGAGCATTTAAAATCAATTTTAGATAGCAAAGAATTGCGGATGCAAATTATTAAAGACGAACTTGCCGAAATTAAAACCAAATATGGTGATGCCCGCCGTACTGAAATTGTACACTCGGCAGCCGAAATGCTTACCGAAGATTTTATTGAGGATGAAGATGTGGTAATTACCATATCGAAAGAAGGTTATATAAAACGTACAGCCTTAACCGAATACCGCACACAAGGCCGTGGTGGTAAAGGGTCTATTGGGTCAAATTCTAGAGATGAGGATTTTATAGAGCATATTTTTGTAGCATCAAACCATAATTATTTATTGTTTTTTACCGATAAAGGAAAATGTTATTGGTTACGCGTTTTCGAAATCCCGGAAGGCTCTCGTACCAGTAAAGGTAGGGCGTTGCAAAACATCATCAATATAGAAAAAGAGGAAAAAATAAAAACCTACGTTAAAGTTGTAAACCTAAAAGACAAAGAATATTTAGAAAATAACAGTATAATAATGTGTACCAAAAAAGGTATCATTAAAAAAACAAATTTGTTGGCATACAGTCGCCCACGGTCTAACGGTATAAACGCCATAAATATTAACGATGGCGATGAACTAATTGAAGCAAACTTAACCTCCGGAACATCCGAAATTTTGATGGCATTAAAATCGGGTAGGGCAATTAGATTTAACGAGAGTACGGTAAGAGCGGTTGGCCGTAACTCTACTGGTGTGCGTGGTATACGTTTAGCTAGCGAGGATGATGAAGTTGTTGGTATGATTTCTGTAGATACACCCGAAGCAACAGTTTTGGTAGTATCGGAAAATGGTTACGGTAAACGTACCGATATTGATGATTACCGTGTAACCAACCGTGGTGGTAAAGGTGTAAAAACTATTAAAGTAACCGATAAAACTGGGCAATTAGTTGCCATAAAAAACGTTACCAATAAAGACGATTTAATGATTATTAACCGATCGGGTATTGTAATTCGTATTGGTATTGATAAATTAAGAGTTATGGGCAGGGCCACACAAGGTGTACGCTTAATTACTTTAAAAGAAGGCGATTCGATAGCATCGGTAACTAAAGTTGAGCAAGAAGAAGCGGTTTTAGAGGATGCCTCGGACGACGGGCTTTCGGGCAGCGAGCAGGCGGCTACTGACATTGAGCTATCGGGCAACGAGCAACCAGCACTTGAAGAAGAGGAAACTGAAGACGAAGATGAAGAAGATGATGATGACGAAGAGGATGAAATTGCAGAAGATGATGAGGAAAAATAATTAGCCTCGGACTTCGAGCCAAGCGTTTCGATTAAGCGGTTCAAAATAAGCCCGCTGGCCGAAGCCCGATTTTCCTAAATGAACAACGAGAAAATAAAATTATAATAAAAAAAAATAAATAGCAAACAGCAACGGGTTTCGAGCCATAAGCTTTGACTAAACAGTGCATAATAAGCCCGTTGCCCGAAACCCGAAACTGCTTCGAGTAAATGGTGTTAACAAAGCCCGTTGCCCGAAGCCCGATGCAAAATTAAAATTATATGAAAACTACCTTATTAAATGTATTCGCATTACTTTGCTTAACAACAACCTACGCCCAAAAAAGCGAAATTACCAACGCTAAAAATAGCTATGGTATGTACGAAATTGGTTTACAAACCAAAGCCGAACTAGCTAAACAACTGGCTAATTTAGAAACTGCAAAAGCCGCAACCGATAAAGCCATAATTAACGAAAAAACAAAGGAAAACGCCGAACTTTGGGCGTACCGAGGTTTAATATTTTCGGCAATAACTGCAACAGATACTTTAAATAAAGCAAATGCCGAAACTGCATTTAAAGGTGCACAAGAAGCCATTGCTAAAGCAAAAACACTAGATGTTAAAGCCGATAATAAAGCTATTATTGCAAGTGCCGAAAACAATTTATCTGTAATGATGCAAAATAAAGGTTTGGCCGCTTTTAATGCCAAAAATTACAAAGATGCTTACATCGCATTTAAGTACATAGCAACCGTTTTGCCACAAGATAGCACCTTTAATTTATACACCGCCATTGCTGCCAACAATGCAACAATGTACGATGAGGCAATAGTTTATTATAATAAATTATTAATTATAAACCCATCAAACGCAAGTGCTTACCGCGAATTGGGCCGAGTATATTTAACAAAGTTAGATACCACTACCGCCTTAAAAACTTTTGAAATGGGAAGTGCAAAACATCCTAATGATATAAATTTGATATTTGATGCCTTGAATATTTACCTTAACCGTGGCCAGGCAGCCCAAAAAATAGGCAATATAGAAAACGCAATAAGTAAAGATACTACTAATAAAACCTTACGTTTTGTGGCAGGTATAGCATATTCGGCTAATAAACAACTAGATAAAGCTGAAACCGCTTACCTAAAAGCCATAGCTTTAGATGCTAATTACCAAGAAGCATATTACAACTTAGGGGTCTTATACATTAACAAAGGCAACGATTTTATAACCGCTGCTAATAAATTACCAAACACAAAAGCTGGCCAAACAAAATACGAAGCCTTAAAAAAGAGTTTCGATAGCCAACTAGCCAAAGCCGAACCTTATTTAGAAAAAGCTTTAGACCTTAATCCTAAAGATGTTAGTACAATGAATACACTAAGGGAAATATATGTAAAACTGAATAAGTTAGATAAGGCAGCTGCGTTAAAGAAGAAAATAGCACAAATGTAAATGTTAAAAAGCCACGTTAATTAATGTGGCTTTTTTTATGAGTTATGGAACGAAAACATTTATACGGTAGCAGTTCCGATTTTCCAATTCTTAAATACTTATGCCCTCACGGGTCATGCTATGTTAAACTTGTGAGACCGAGAATTTCTATGTTTGCAAAGTTGGAAACTTTACTTATTTATCCTCACAAGTTACGCTTCGCTAAACTTGCGAGAGCGGGCGGGAAAAATGTAGGTAAGTTAGAAATTGAGTGGTATTAGTGATGGTTAATAACACGTACTCGTACAAGTAGCAAACTTGCGCCAGAGTGGAAAATTATGTACTTTAATGTCCCCTGTCTGTAGTCTGTCCTGTTAGGCGCAGGGTGTTCTGTGAATCCGCTCTTTGAGTTTCCCCAAATAGGGTCCTATTTTTCCTATAAAAGTTTTAGAACACTAACTTTTGCAAATATTTAAAGGTAAAATTACAACTGTAAATCAATTTGTTAAAAGCTTTTATATAGAGTTTGCAATCTAGAATTACATATCGTAGGATTTGCAATCTGTAAACAGAAATACTATCTTTTAGCGCTCAGACTGCAACGAAGAATCTCATAAATAAGGTTAGTAAAGCTAAAACTTTCTCAACATTTCCAAATCGGATTAAATTTTTTTTAGATTGCAACTTAATTTTAAATTCCATAAGTCTCGCTTTTAATTCGGCGGAAGTTTAACAATAAATGCGCTTAAATAAACTCGATATTAAAGGCTTTAAAAGCTTTGGCGATAAAGCGACCGTAAATTTTAACGAAGGCGTAACGGCTATTGTTGGGCCAAACGGTTGCGGAAAATCTAACGTTATTGATGCCATACGTTGGGTGCTGGGCGAGCAAAGTACCAAAGCCCTGCGTAGCGAGAAAATGGAAAACATTATTTTTAATGGTACCAAAAATCGTAAACCCGCCCACCTTGCCGAAGTTTCGTTAACGTTTGATAATACAAAAAACATATTGCCAACGGCTTATTCGCAGGTAACCTTAACCCGTAAATTGTACCGCAGTGGCGAATCGGAATACCGTTTAAACGATGTACAATGTAGATTAAAAGATATTACCGATTTGTTTTTAGATACCGGTATTGGCTCAGATTCGTATGCCATTATTGAGCTAAAAATGATTGACGAGATTATTGTAAACAAAGAAAATTCTCGAAGGGCTTTGTTTGAGGAAGCATCGGGCATATCAAAATACAAACTCCGCAAAAAGCAAACCTTTGCTAAATTAAAAGATACCGAAGCCGATTTAAGTAGGGTTGATGATTTGCTTTTCGAGATTACGAAAAACTTAAAAGTGCTTGAAAACCAAGCAAAAAAGGCCGAGAAATACAATATTTTAAAGCAAAATTATAAAAACTTAAGCATTCAATTTTCTACTTTTAAAATCGAAGGTTTTAGAAACTCATTACAAAAATTAGAAACCCAAGAAAATACATTTAATGATGAAATAACATCGGCCACAGCCAAAATAGATGTAAACGAAGCACAAATACAAGCCTTTAAATTAAGTTACTTAACAGAAGAAAAAAACCTGAGCGTACAGCAAAAAGCTACCAACGATTTTGTAGCTAAAATAAAAGCTTACGAACACGAAAATAAAATTAAAGACCAGCAAATTAGTTTTTTACACAATCAGCAAAAGCGTATAGAGCAAGATTTAGAAAAAGATAAAAACCAGTTAAACCACGTTTTATATAACCAAAAACGTTTGGGTAGCGATAAAGAAACCGAAGAGGGATTGTTAGCCCAAATGGTAACACAATTAGCTGATTTGCAAATAAATATTGACATTTTAAAAACAAAACAATCTACCCAAAAAAAAGAATTAGAAGGTTTAACCAATCAAAATACTTCGCTTCAAAACTTGGTGTACCAAACCGAAAAAGAACGAGATATTTTACAAATTCAAAAAGATACACTTTTAAACGAAAGCTTAAGAAATACGCAAGATGCCGATGCTAAAAATAACGAATTAAACCATTTTAATGCAGCACTTTCCACACTTTTGCAAAGGCAAAAAACCACCCAAACCGAGTTAATTATTGCTTTAGATTTTGATGAACAATTGGTATTGAAAATTGCTAGCACCGAAAATGAATTAACACTTTTAAAAGAAACTTTAGTTACCCAAACCCGAAAATTAGATGCTCGGCAAAACGAGTATAACCTTACCAAAAGCTTGGTTGATAATTTAGAAGGCTACCCACAATCTATCCGTTTTCTTAAAAAAAATGCAGTTTGGAAAAAACCTGCACCGCTATTTTCCGATATTTTATTTTGTAAAGAAGAATACCGCATTGCTATAGAAAATTATTTAGAACCGCTAATGAATTACTACGTGGTTGATAATTATGCCGATGCCATTGCCGCTGTAAAATTACTCAACAGCGCATCGGCTGGTAAAGCAGGGTTTTTTATTTTAGATAATTACCCAACCGTTGCTAAAAACCCGATTGCTCGACCTCATGAAAATGCTATTTCGGTTTTAGATGTGTTAGAGGTTGATGCCAAATATAAAAATTTGTGTGGCCATTTATTACAGTCTGTTTTTTTGGTTGATGATGATTTGGAAGGCCATTTAAATGATGATGTAGTTGAGGGCGAGTTTGTTTTTTTAGGAAAATCGGGAAGGTTTAGCAAAACAAAACACACGCTTTGGGGCGGTTCTATTGGTTTGTTTGAAGGTAAGCGTATAGGTAGGGCCAAAAATTTAGAAATGTTGGCCAAAGAAATTAAAGGCTTAGAAGATGAGAATGAAAAGTTGAAATTTAAAATTCAAAACCTATCAACTGAAAAAGAAGTTTTAAAATCTTCCTCAAAAAAATTAGATATTACAAATTTTCAAAATGAATTAAATAAGATTGAAAACGAGCTAATATCGGTGCAAACCAAACAGCAACAATACCAAAGTTTTATAGAAAATAGTACCAATGTAAAGCTTGATATTGAAACTAAAATTGCAACCATTAGCGAAAATTTAATAAATATACAACCCAAAATGCTTGATTTAAAGCAACAACAAGAAAGCTTAAAACAACAAGTTTTTGCCCTTCAAACTACTTTTACCGCACTTACAGAAAATGTGGGTTTACAAAGTGCCGATTATAACGCAAAAAATATAAAATATTACCAACAACAAAGCAAAGTAAATAGCATTGTTAAAGATTTAGATTATAGACTTAGTCAGCAACAAAACTTGCAAAAACAAATTGATAAACTAGCTGCCGATTTGCATAAAACCTTAGCCGAAATTACCGAGATTTCTAAAAAAACTAGTCTGCAAGATGATGAACTTTTAGCCCTATATCAACAAAAAGCGGAAATGGAAGACGGGTTGCAAACCGCAGAAAAAACCTACTATAATTTGCGTGGTGCCATTGCCGATATAGAAAACCAGCAAACTGATTTTAGAAAGAAAAAAGAAACTGCAACTTACTTGTTAACAGAAGTAAAAGATAAAAAAACCAACCTGAAAATAGAGTTAAACAGCTTAAAAGAACGCTTAAGTTTAGAGTTTAATATTGATATTGAGGAGTTGTTGGATACCGAGTTGCCTGATACCGAAACCGAGGAAAGCCTAAAAATTAAAATAGATAAAATTAAAACGCAAATTGCCGATTACGGAGCTATAAATCCCATGGCAATGGAAGCTTACAAAGAAATTAGCGAACGATTTACTTTTATTGAAGAGCAAAAAAACGACCTTTTAGCGGCAAACAAATCGCTATTGCAAACCATTGCCGAAATTGATAATACGGCAAAAGAGAAATTTATGGAATCGTTTACGCAAGTAAGAGAAAATTTTATAAAAGTTTTCAGATCCTTATTTAACGATGAAGATAGTTGCGATTTACTACTAACCGATGAAGCTAATCCACTTGAGTCGGATATTAACATTATTGCTAGGCCTAAAGGCAAACGCCCACTTACTATAAACCAACTTTCGGGCGGCGAAAAAACACTAACTGCAATAGCCTTATTGTTTTCACTTTACTTATTAAAACCTGCACCATTTTGTATTTTCGACGAGGTTGATGCACCGCTTGATGACAATAATATTGATAAGTTTAATAACATTATTCGTAAGTTTTCATCCGAGTCGCAATTTATCATCGTTTCGCACAACAAAAAAACCATTTCCTTTACAGATATAATTTACGGCGTAACAATGGTAGAACAAGGGGTTTCTAAATTGGTAGCGGTAGATTTAACGGTGGTTGATTGATTTTTCGTTTTTTTCTTTTTGTTAGTCCGTTGGCTGAAGCTAAACGGGAATTGATTTTGTGTGTTGTAAATCAATATATTAAATTTGGGTATTGGTAGTTTTTCGTCATTTAAACCGATTAAGAAAAACATTTTTTGAAATAATAGAAAGTATTTTGCTGATTTTCGTCCGATATTAAATTTGGTTATTGAAGGTTTCATTCGGTGGATTTAATATAAATAATTACTTAAAAAAAGGGATATAATCAATTTCCGTTTGGCTTTAGCCAACGGTAACATTAAATGGGATATATTAATTTACGTAGTGGGATATATTCTATTTCCATTTGGCTTTAGCCAACGCAAAACGCAAATGGAATTGTAAATGGGATATTGGTTGCATAAAAAAAGCTTTCCCTTTTGAGGAAAGCTCTTTCATTATTATCTAAATAATATTATACTTCTTCAGTAGCTACAGTTTCGGAAGAAGCTTCAGCAACTGGTGCAGCTGTTTCAACTTCGGCAACTGTTTTTTCAACTTTTACTTTAGTTACTTTTACAGGTTCTGCAACTTCAACAACTTCTGCAACTACACCATTTTTTACAGCTTTTGCAGCAGCAAAATCAAATGGTAAAACCGATACATACGATTTGTTATCGGCTTTCTTACGGAAAGATACTTTACCTGCAATTAATGCAAAAAGAGTATGATCTTTACCAATACCTACATTTTTTTCGGGGTGGTGTTTAGTGCCACGTTGTCTAACAATAATGTTACCAGCAATAGCTGCTTGGCCACCAAATATTTTGATACCTAAACGTTTACTATGCGATTCTCTACCGTTGTTAGAGCTACCGGCTCCTTTTTTATGTGCCATTTTATATATTTTATGTTAAGCCAAAAGCTTAAATAGTTAGCAAAATAATTAAATTGAAATATTATCGATAATGATTTTAGTGAAAAATTGGCGATGACCGTTTTTCTTTTTGTAACCTTTTCTACGTTTTTTGTGGAAAACAATTACTTTATCACCTTTTAAATGAGACACGATTTTTGCCGAAACTTTAGCACCACCAACTGCAGGCGTACCTACCGTAAATGCTCCTTCGTTTTCAATCATTAAAACGTTGTCAAATTCAATGATAGCGCCTTCATCACCTTGTAGCCTGTGTACAAAAAGATGCTGGTCTTTAGCAACTTTAAATTGCTGGCCTGCTATATTTACTATTGCGTACATATTTTAAATATTAATTTTTAATAAGGGTGCAAATATAAAAATTATGTTGGTAAAATCAAACCAAAATTTAAAACTGTGTTATTTAAAAGATTAATTTTTAACTACATTTTTAAGAACTAATAAATTTTGTGCGTTTTTACCCAAACCAGTTATGTTATTTTGGTAGATATTTACTAACTTATCGTAATACAAAACCACAACTGGCGATTGGCGCATCATCAAATCGTCCATTTCTTGGTAAAGTTTAAATCGTTCACTATCAGTTTTTGTAACGCTTAAACTTTCAAACAAGGCATCAAATTTTGTATTGTTAAAACTGGTATAATTTGGGCCGTTGGGTACCACATTTTTGCTGTAAAACATTGATAGGTAGATTTCGGCATCGGGGTAATCGGCAATCCACGATCCTCTAAAAAAATTAACCCCTTTTTTAGCGATAGTTTCTCGTAACGATGCGCTTTGGTTTATTTCTACCTTACATTTTATCCCTATTTTACTCAATTCACCTTGTATAAATTCCATTAAATCTTTGGTAGTAGTGCTGCTACTTAAAGTTATTTCGGGCATATTTGTACCATTTGGGTAGCCAACTTCGGCCAATAATTGTTTGGCTTTTTGTGGGTTATAAACGTAGCCATTAACTTTTTTAGCATCAAAGCCAGGCATCCCTAAAGGTATAAAACCTGTGTTTGCTGGTGTACCAATGCTGTTTCTCAAATATTTAATTAGTTTTTCTCTATCAATAGCATAATTAATGGCTTGCCTAATTTTTAAGTTTTTTAAAGGCGATTTTTTAACAATAGCCAAACTACTATCAACCAAAAAGCCCAAATATTCGGTATTTAAATAGGGGCTAATATTTATTTTAAATTTGCCCTTATATTTGGCGGTTAATAAGCCGTTTTTTGTTAAAATATCATCACGATAGCTGCCATCAACACCGTTAAAAAAATCTAAATTTTGCTTTAAAAATTCCATAAAAGCGGTTTGTTTATCGGGCAAAAAAGTTGCTTTTACCGCATCTAAATAGGGTAGGGGCTTTCCGTTATTATCTTTTTCAAAATAATTTTCGTTTTTTATTAGTGCTAAAACTTCGCCCTCTTTCCAATACTTAAACTTAAATGGGCCTGTGCCAATAGGGTGTGTTCTAAACTCCTTTCCATATTTTTGGGCAACCTCAAAAGGTATAACCGAGCAGTATTGTGCCGATAACATAGCTAAAAACGGAGGAAATGGTTTGGTTAAATTGATGATAAATGTAGAATCGTTTTGCGCAATAAAAGGATTTAGGTTTGTAACCTTATCCGAAAAAATCCACGACCCAGATGAAGCTATTTTAGGGTCGATAAGGCGGTTAAAACTATACACAAAATCATTAGCAACAACCCTTCTACCCAATCCGTTTTTAAACAAAGCATCATCATGAAAATACACATCGTTACGCAAATTAAAAGTGTATTGTTTACCGTCTTGCGATATTTTCCACGCTTTTGAAACACATGGTTTTAAATGTAGGCTATCATCTATTTGTAATAAGCCATTAAAAAGTTGGTTACACATCCACAACACATTTTGGTTGCGGGCAAAAGCTGGGTCTAACGATGTTAGACCTTGATCTAGGTTTAAATTAAAAATTTTTTTGTGGTTTTGTGTTTTATCATCCTTGCATCCAGCTAAAGCCATTATTACCAAACCTACAGCCCCAATTAACGTATATTTATTAAATTTCATTCCTACTTCGCTGTTAGCTTATCCAATTTTTTACCTTAGCGCAAAATACAGATAAATGGATAAGAAAAAAATTGTATCGTTACTGCCTGCTGCCACCGAAATTATTAGTGCTTTGGGTTTGCAGGATAGTTTGGTGGGTAGGTCTCACGAGTGCGATTATCCCGAAAGTGTAAAAGAATTACCTGTTTGTAGCGATGCCAAATTTATATCGGGCAACAATAGCAATGCCATAAACCAGCAAGTTAAGCAAATATTGTCTGATGCATTATCTATTTATACCATTAATAATGAGGTAATTAAACACTTAAATCCTGATTTTATAATTACCCAAAACCAATGTAATGTGTGTGCGGTTAGTTTAACCGATGTGGAAACAGAAATGCAAACTTGGGCAGGTAACAAAACCCAATTAATAGCTTTAAGTCCTAATAATTTAGACGATGTTTTTAACGATATTAATACAATTGCAAATTATTTAGGAGTTGAAAACGAAGGCCAAGTTTTAATAGAAAGTTTAGAAGAGCGTATTGATTTGGTAAAACATAAGCTTAAATTTTTTCCGGATAAACCTAGTGTAGTTTGTATTGAGTGGCTTTCGCCGATGATGGTAGCAGGTAATTGGGTGCCACAATTGGTAGAAGTTGCTGGCGGAAAACCCATTTTATCCGAAAACGGCAAGCACTCGCTTTTTATTAATTGGGAAACTATTGTGGCCGAAAATCCTGATATTATACTAATTATGCCCTGTGGTTTTACTATTGCCCGCACCTTGCAAAAAATTGATTTATTGTTAACCTTACCCGATTGGGGCACACTTAACGCTATAAAAAACAACCGTGTTTACATTGCCGATGGTAATGCTTATTTTAACCGCGGTGGCCCACGTTTGGTAGATTCGGTAGAGATTTTGGCCGAAATTATAAACCCTAAATACCTTAATTTTGGTTACGAAGGAAAGGGCTGGATAAAATTTGAGAGTT
The DNA here is from genome assembly GCA_043763845.1 of Sphingobacteriales bacterium. Taxonomy (GTDB): domain Bacteria; phylum Bacteroidota; class Bacteroidia; order Sphingobacteriales; family Sphingobacteriaceae; genus Pseudopedobacter. The sequence continues at coordinate 4,743 of JAYULE010000045.1, read as the reverse complement.
AAATATATATTTCTTTACTCTTAATTTAATTCAACAAAATAAATAAAAACTATATTTGATTGTAAAGACAATAAATAATTTATAAAATGTAAACAAGAAAATACGATTATGGCAATTATAAAATTATCGGGTATCGAAAAAAGAAAAGTAAGCATATTTATTGTTTGCTTTTTTTGTGCGGTAGTTGCTTGGTTGTTTTTTGCATTATCAAATCAAACTGTAAAAACTTATAAACGATCTTTAGTTTATACAAATTTGCCCTTAAATAAAGCATTTTATCCTTTACAACCCGATACTGTTTTAGTACAAGTTGAATCTACCGGGTGGCAAGCCATATTTATGGGGTGGAGTATCAATAAAAAACCTTTAGGCATCGATTTAAGTTTGCTACGCAACAAAAACTATATTGTTTTTTCCCAAAATCTTGTCTCGTTAAATTATAACAACAGGGCAGCTCAAAAGATAAAATCAATAAAACCTGATACACTGTTTTTTGATTTTACCAAGCGAAGGGTTAAAAAAATCCCAATTAAGTTAATTAGTTCACTTGAGTTTAAAAAGCAATTCGCACAAAACGGATCAATAGAAATTAGCCCAAAATATGTAACCGTAATTGGCCCCGAAACTCAATTAAAAAAAATTAATTTTTGGCCTACACAATTATTTAAAAAACTAAAAATTGCAGATAATATACTGCAAAATTTGAGTTTAGCAAAAACTGCTATAAATAATATTAAATTTTTTCCGGCAGTTGTAACTGTAAAAATACCAGTTGAAGAATTTACAGAAAAGGAAATTGAAATACCCATTAAAGTAGTAAATAACCCTAATTATTATAACGTTAAAATGTTTCCAAATAAAGTGGGCATAAAAGTATTGTTACCATTATCTATATTTAATAAAATTACAGCCGATGATTTTGAAGCTATTGCCGACTTAAATATTGGGGTAATAAATAAGGCAGATAAACTACCCATTAGAATTATTAATAAAGTAGTTTACACCCGTGTGGTACAAATATATCCTCGTCAGGTATCCTATATTATTAAAAAATAGATGCTTAAGATAGGAATTACAGGAGGTATAGGCAGTGGTAAAACTACTGTATCACATATTTTTAAAATTTTAGGCATTCCTATTTATAATGCGGATTTTGAAGCTAAAAAATTAATGAATACTAAACCTTTACTTATTGAAAATATTAAGCAAAGTTTTGGCCAAAATGCATATTTTAAAACTGGAGAACTTAACCGAAAATATATTTCTAATATTGTTTTTAACGATGTTAAACAGTTGAAAGTTTTAAATAATATTGTGCATCCTGCAGTGTTTTCTGATTTTTTTGATTGGTGCAATATTCAAAAATCTCCTTATGTGTTAAAAGAAGCAGCTCTACTTTTCGAAACCAATTTTTATAAACAAAATGATTATAACATTTTGGTTTCGTCGCCCCTTTGTATGCGCATTAATAATGTGATTAAGCGGGATAATGTTAATCAAGAAAAAGTAATATCAATTATTAACAAACAAATGCCCGAAGATAGTAAACAACGTCTAGCCAATTTTACTATTTATAATAACGAAAATAGTTTTTTAATAAATCAGGTTTTGAAACTTCATAGCCATTTTAAAAGTTTAGCTAAATGAGTATTACAACTGATTTTATAATAAAAAAACCGCAAGGTTTGTATTGCCCTTATGGCGATTTTTACCTAGACCCACAGCTACCAGTACATACAGCTGTAATAACACACGCCCATAACGATCATGCAAAACCAGGAAATAACTTAGTTTTTTGTACCCCAAACACAGCTCAAATAATGAAGTTAAGGTATAAGAAAAACGCAGCGCAAATTTTTCAATTACCAAATTATTTACATCAATTTACTATAAAAGATGTAGCTATCACGTTTTACCCTGCTGGCCATATTTTAGGTTCGGCAATGGTTTTAATGGAGTATTTAAATGTGAGGTATCTTTTTACTGGCGATTATAAATTACAACCCGATGCCACCTGCCAACCTATTCAATTTACTAAAGCAAATGTTTTAATTACTGAAACTACATTTGCAAACCCTGGTATAAAACATCCGAATCCTGATAAAGAAATTGAAAAATTAAATGCTATAAATGGCAATATTATGCTGGGTGTTTATGCTTTAGGTAAGGCACAACGCATAAATAAAATGATTAACGATTATTGTTCACAAAAACAAATTTTGGTGCATCATTCTATTTTGCCTATTCATTTATTATATCAAAAGGAAGGAATAAAAATTGGAGCTTTTTTGCCTTACAACCGTAAAAGGATGAAACAAAACCTAAGTAATCAAATTTATTTAGTACCACCAGTAACTTTCAATAGCTACCAAAGAGTTAATGAAGTAGTACGTATTTTCGCTTCAGGCTGGAAAAACTTGCAAACAAGTACTCAAAATGCATTATATATATCGGACCATGTAGACTGGGATGATATTTTATTTACTATTGAAAAAGTTGAACCGCAGCAAATTTGGACTATTCACGGCGATGGTTCTTATTTAAAAAAATATTTACAAGGTAAATTAGACGTAACAATAATTGAAAATGCTTATTAAAGACATTGATTATTATTTAAACGAAGATGGAAACTTTGTTTTTACCGAAAAATACCATTTACAACGTGGCTATTGTTGTGAAAATGAGTGTAAACATTGCCCATGGAAGTTTAAAAAAAAAAACAAAATAGCAATTACTAATAAAAAAATATGAAGCTAGAAGAAGAGATTTTTAATAAAGCGTTCGAAAGTAATTACAACAAAGTTTTAGTAAATATATTATTTACATATAGTTGGGTAGGTAATTTGATTAAAAAAGAATTGTATCCGTACGAAATTACTATGCAACAATACAATGTTTTACGTATTTTAAGGGGGCAATATCCAAATCCTGCAACAGTAAATTTAGTAAAAGCAAGAATGTTAGATAAAGTGTCGGATGTTTCAAGACTTATTGAACGTTTAGTGCAAAAAGAACTTCTAACCCGTTGCCCAAGCCGTAAAGACCGCCGCGTGGCTGATGTATTAATTACCGAAAAAGGTTTAGAACTTTTAGAAACCGTAAATTTAGATGAAGTAACTCAAAATAAAATTGCAAAAAATATTACCGAAGAGGAAGCAGGTTTACTTAGCGATTTGTTGGATAAATTAAGGAATTAATGCCCTAAAAAAAAGCCAATTAAAGCAATTCCAATGCCTGCTAAAACAGCGAAAGTTTTTTTAATTGTAAATTTATGATCAACCGTTGATTCGAATAAAATTGTGGTTGAAATATGCAAAAAAATACCAATAACAATACCCATAATAGATTGATAGTATTGGGATAAATCTCCAAAATTACCAGAGCTTAATTTACTGCTAAAAACATATCCCATAGGCGACATAAGCGCAAAAACAATTAATAAAGTAATAGTATAAGTTTTACTAATATTGTTTTGCAGTAAAACACTGCCCAAAGCAAAAGCTGCTGGTATATGATGTATGGCAATACCATAAACCAATTGGTTATTAGTGTTTTCTGAAAGTGGCATGCCCTCTAAAAATGCGTGAAAACACAAACTTAATATTATACCATAAGGTATATTTGCGGTGTGGTTATGTGAGTGTTTGTGTACATGGCCGTGTTCTACCCCTTCCGAAAACTGCTCCAAAATAATTTGCAAAATAAAGCCGCCTAAAATGTATAAACCTACAACTGTATTTCCAGTTGCATAAACATCGGGCAGTAGGTGTAAAACAGTTATTGCAAAAAGGTATGCTCCACTAAAAGATAGTATAAGTTTTAGCTTTTGCTGATTATCTTTCTTGAAAAAAAATATGGCTAAACCACCAGATATGGCACCGCTAAAAAGTAAAAGTATATTTAAAAAATTCACGTTAGTTTTAAAGTTTTAAAGTTTAAATTAAAAAAATTAGCGAAAATCCAACCAATTAACGAGCCATAAAGTGCACCACAAATAACATCGAAAGGGAAATGTACGCCTACATACACTTGTGCAAAAGCAATTAAAAATGCCCAAGATAATAGCCCTATGCAAACATTTTTATTTTTTTTAATGCACACACAAATTATAAATAGGGCAATTGCAAAATGATCGGTAGCATGGGTTGATGGGAAGCTAAAACCCGACCCGCAATTTACCCGCATTATTACCTGCTTTTTAAAAGTAATTTCGTTGCAAGGGCGAGGCCTTTTAACTGCTTTTTTTATTAAGATTGCACTCGTAAAATCTGCAAAAGCAAAACAAGTAAAAAGTGTTAAGGTTAAGTAAAAACCGTTAAGTTTATAGTTTTTTATAAAGTAAAAAACTATAAAAATATATAGAGGAACCCAAGTGTAGCGGTTTCTTAAAATAGGCATTAGCCAATCAAAAAAAATATTAGTTAAACCACTATTAATAGCATAAAATAATTGGTGGTCCAGTTTTATAATTTCTGCTAACATTATATTTTATTACAGATAAAAATTAACCTATCAGATTGATTGATATTAAAAGGGTTCAAATTATAGTCGCCAAAAGTTTGAACAATCTGTAAACCTGCAGCTGTAAAAAGTCTTTCGAAATCCGTAAAATTAAATGCCTGTACTTCTTCGGTAAAACAAAAATCTTTATTTTGATGTGTAAAACTTATAGTTTTAACAATTTTGCGATTTTCGATTTTACGGTTGATATTAAAAGTAATGCCTTCAATAATCTTGGTTTCT